>JBAZHY010000179.1:0-5026 GCA_041652175.1 Pedobacter sp. | reverse complement strand
GAAACTGCCGCAGGCACCTCAATGGTCACATGCTTGCCCTGATTCATGGCATAAACAGCCATTGGCACATGCAAATCCCATGGAGTAGCAATATAAACCAAATCAATATCCTTACGATCGCATAGTTTTTTCCATTCATCAGGACCTCCTGTATAAATAACAGGTTTATGAGAAGTTCCTTCTATAACCTTTTTAGCCTTATTCACACTCTCTTCTCTAAGATCACAAAGTGCTTTAATCTCAGTCCCCTCAATTTTGGCAATGGCATTTAAGTGAGATGGTCCCCGCTGTCCTAATCCGATAAAACCAACCCTGACTGTTTCAAGCTTTGGTGCTGCATATCCGCTCATATTAAAAGTCTGGATACTGGATTTATTAATATATGGCCCTTTCTGAGGTTCAGCGGTAAATCCCTGCAATACGCTGCCACCTGCAATACCAAGTCCGGCAAGACTGCTTAGTTTTAGAAAATCTCTACGGTTGTTTTTCATTGTTTATAATATTTGATATTTCGAATATAGTATATAATCTTTTAAATACCCGGGAACCATTTCTCGGCATTTGTTCGGTAAATCTTATCAATTACCTCTTTTGGCAATTTTAAGCCCTTAATCTTTTCACTAAAATAAGGTACATTCATTTCTTCATCACTCACAAAAAATCTCCAGTCGCTTAAATGGGTTTCTTTAATATCCTTCCTCATTTCTTCCGGATCTGATTCAGGCCCTACCCAATCATCAGTCGCATAAATAAGCCTGTCCTGATATCTGATCATAAAATCCCTGACCTTTTCCCTCTGTTTAATCGACTGATATTCCAGATGACAGATCCGTTCTGCCATATCTACCGCCATATTAGGAAATTTATCCAAACGCTTAGCCAATTCATCAATACTCCACTCTAAACTGCCCAAATGAACACCTACAAATCTTATATTGGGATGCTTTTCCAGCATTTTATCACGTGCATTAACCTGATCTTCATAAGAAGGGTATTCAGGATGCAGGTACATATGGTATTCAGGATGCTTACTAAAATATCCTTTATCACCCGATACCGTCATTTGATCAACCGGAAGCCAGGCATTTTTTGGTTCACCAAGATGACCAATTAAGGTTTTACCACTTTTCTCAATATAATCAATAACAGGATCAAACCTCGCATCATCAATCATCACAAACTTTCCATCTTTATCCCTGAGTTCCATTCCGATGTTTTTCCAGACTTTAACTCCAATGGCACCATTCTCAAATGAACTTTTCAGATAAGCCAAAGTTTGCGGTAACCATTTATCAGTTCCCCAGTCGGCAACCGTAAAAGTAGTTGCCCAGGCTACCTGCTCAGGATAGGCCTTCACCATTTTTACAGCTACATCCTGCTGTGACTCAACAGTAGGATAAGAGGATGGATTCACATTTACAGCCAGAAGTCTGAAATTATCTTCTTTTGCAATCTGAATAAAGCTTGTGTCAAAAGCGTTAATATGAGCGTGGGTATCATATTTATCAACTTTCTTAAAGTCATCGATAGTATAAAACCCCTGACTTTCACCCTGATCTGAAGTCCCCTTACTTTGTGTACAACTTTGTAGCATGAAGCCCAGTACACCAAAAAACAGATATTTTGCTTTCATAAATTTTATAGAATATGTATTTAATGTCCCTAAATCTTAATGAATATTTTTTTCCTGTACATCCAGTACAGGATCAGCCATTCCAGGAAAAGCACCAGCCCTCCACTGACCAATGTGGCATAAGCCGGACCGAATATCTGATCGAAATTTTGTCCGAGATGAATAAACAGTGAATCGTTGATCAATCCTCTCATACCTCCATCGGCGATAACATAAGCCGCAATAGAATTCGTACCAATAACCATTAGGGCAAATGCACTGATCTTCCTGTCAGACATATCGATCAATCTATAGAAAAATGCGAGAAATAGAAAACAGATACCTCCGCTAAAAATCGTCCAGGCAGGTGTCCAGATACGTTTTACAACAGGGTTTATGCCGCTGACATGCAGAAGAAAACCAATCAGAATAAGTATAATTCCGGCGAATACAAATGATTTCAGTTTATCTTTTGATGTAATGGATGAATTCAGAATATTTCCGGCAAGTAAACCCAGAATCATCGTACCTAAAGTAGGAATGAAGCTCAGGGTAGAATATCCGCCACCATTGAACAGAAAGGGGATTTCACGCGGGAAGAGATTCATAAACCACTGATCAAAGGCCCATGCGAAATTGGTATTTTTATTCCAGTGAGCCGCAAAACCACTCAGATTATGCTCCCAGTTAGCCGGAACGCCCGCTGATGCATAATCAAAATCAGCTCCCGGAAGTGGATAAAGCGCAAAGGCAAGCCAGTAGCTAAACAGAACGAAGACTAATGCTCCAATCTGGATCTTTCTGGAATAAAGGGATAATATCACCAGAAAGGTATAACCTAATCCGATTTGGGTCAGGGTATCCTCAAATGTCCAGTAGGTTTGTTTGGAATGCATCGAACGCAGAAATATCCCCAGAAATATCAGGATCAGTGAACGCTTGACCGTATGCAGCAAAATACTCTCAAAGCTGGCTCCCTTATTCTTTCTGCTGGCTATCGAATAAGGCAGAACCACTCCAACCAAAAAGGTAAAAGAGGGCTGTATCATATCATGCAGACTTAACCATACCCAGGGCACGTGGCTTTGGTGAAAGGCAAGGGTCTGCCAAAAATAACTATCCGGTAAAGCCTCGGCAACATTCGATAAACGCAGTACTTCTGCCATCATTAATAGCATTACAAAGCCGCGATAAATATCTACTGAAGCTATTCGACTGACCGGCATTGCAGGATTGATTGCAGATCCCGTTACATGAGTTTCATTTTTCATTGATACAAAATTTCTGAATTTTAAAATTTGAAACCGGCAGATTGAGCTAGCCAGTTTTCTGCATTTTTATAGTATATCTTATCAATTACGCTAACAGGTAAATGCAGTCCGGTCAACTCTCCAAAACCCTTTAAAGTAATCCGGTCTGCACTAGTAAAGAAAACCCAGTCGCGGAACCATGCTTCGTGGATATTCTTTTTTAATTGATCAGAATCATCCGTCGTATTTACAGCCCTGTCAGAACCATAAATCAGTCTATCCTGATATTTTATAAAAAAACTGCGTGTCTTTGCATAATCCTTTAAAGTATGCAACTGTAAGTTAGTGATTCTGGACAAATCAACACGCATGTTGGGATACAGATCAAGTCTTTTGGCCAGTTCATCCAGACTCCATTCCAAACTTCCCAGATGAGCCCCGACAAATTTCAGATCAGGGTATTTTTTCAGCAGATTATCCCTAGCGGCAATATGCTGCTCATAAGAAGGATATTCAGGATGCAGATACATATGATATTCAGGATGAGAACCGTAATATTCCTTGCTGAAGGTCATTTGCTCAAGCGGAAGCCAGCAATCGCGGGGTTCACCGTTATGGCCGATAAGAGGAATTTTATTTTCAACCAGAAATTCAAATACCGGCGCCAGTCGCGGGTCATCCAGCATCACGAACCTGCCATTCTGATCGCGCAAATCCATTCCAATATTCTTCCAGATTTTAACAGCCTTTGCCCCTTCCCTGATCGATTTTTTCAAGTTAGCAATGGTCAGATCTGCCCATTCAGGATCATTAAAACCCTTCACAGGAAAAGTAGTTGCCACTTTCATCTGTTCAGGATGACTTTTCAAATGCAGAAAAGCAATTCTTTGCTGTTCATCCATTGGAAGACCAAACGGGCGGTCATCAACAATATCCAGAAATTGAAAATGATCAGCTTTAGCGAGTTGGAAGAAAGCAGTCTGTTCAGTATTGATATGAATATGGGTATCAAACTTCTTAACCTTATAGAAATCTTCTTTTGAGTAAAAAGCCTTTGATCCTTTTTGTGCAAATACTGAATTGATATCAGTTAAAAGCGGCAGTAACAGTAAAAAAAAGTATATTTTCAAATGCTTCATTAATCCTGAATATCACAAATCTCATTTCATCGGAAGATTTGTAATATCCAAGATAATAAAACAGATTTATCATTCCGATCATACCATTCAGAAATATTCATCAAATGTGTAAAATATCCATTTTTGTAGATGGAATTTTTACAAAAAAACCGCAGACCCATAGAATCTGCGGTTTTTTCAAAAGAATTTAAGTATCGGCACTCAAGCTATTTTAATTCCAGCCTCCTCCCAAAGCTTTATAAATATTTACTTTAGCATTCATCTGCTTCATTTTGATTTCGATTTGCTGCATTTTCGATTCAAGTGCTTCCCTTTGGGTTAATAATACTTCCATATAATCAGCCCGGGCCGATTTAAACAGATTATTGGAAATTGTGATCGATTGTGTGAGTATTTCAACCTCTTTCGATTTTGTTTCATAGCTCTTTGTGAAATTATCGATCCTGGCGAGTTGATTCACTACTTCGATATGCGCATTCAATATGGCTTGTTCATAATTATAAACTGCCTGTATCTGCTGCAGGTTTGCATTAAAATATAAAGCCCTGATAGCATTCTTATTAATTAACGGCGCTACCATATCCCCTGCCAGATTATAAAGTATTGATTCTGGTTTGATAAGATATGCCGGATTAAATGCAGTAAAACCGAGCCCTGCTGTAAGCCTGAACGAGGGATAAAAGTTTGCTTTTGCAACCTGTATATCCAACTTCGCAGCTGACAGTTCCAACTCAGCCTGCCTTATATCCGGGCGATTAACCAACAGTTGTGACGGAATACCACTATGAATAATATCCAGCTGGTTCGTATTAAAGCCTGCAGAATTCCTGATAACAGGTTGAGGAAAACGACCGGCCAAAAAGTTAATCCTATTCTCTGTTTCAATGATTTTTTGCTGAATATCATATTGCAGGTTTTTTGTATTGAGCAGCTGAGCCTCAAATCTGTTAACCGCTAATTGTGTAACCTTGGCAGCATCCTTTTGAAGCTTTACCACTTGCAGGGCACTTGTTTGCAGCTCGATA
>JBAZHY010000178.1:0-5044 GCA_041652175.1 Pedobacter sp. | reverse complement strand
AGATACGATAGTCTGGCTGATTTGGAAAAAATTATCGAAATGGGCTTTAAAGAGGGCTTTACAATGGCAATGGAAAATCTCGACCAGTATATTGAAGCGAAATTCAAACTGCGCAAGCAAAATAAAAATAGCAACAAAGCGAGAGTTTGCACTTACCTGAATTTTGATGGAAAAACAGAAGAAGCATTTCTGTTTTACAAAAAAGTTTTCAGGACTGAATTTTTAGGGAAAGGCATTCAACGTTTTGGTGAAATTCCTGCCGAAGCAGGACATCCGCCTGTTGCCGAAGAAATTAAGAAAATGGTTCTTCATGTGGAGTTACCTATAACAGGCGGACATATTTTAATGGGAACAGACGCACCCAAAGAAATGGGTTTTACATTAAGCTCCGGAAACAATATGCACATTTGCATTGAGCCCGAAACAAGAGAAGAAGCCGACAGATTGTTTACCGAACTTTCAGCCGGCGGAAATGTAACCATGCCAATGGCTGATATGTTTTTCGGGGCTTACTTCGGGGAGTTTTCTGACAAATATGGAATTAACTGGATGATTAATTTTCAGGAAAAATAAGAAGTGAATTGAAATAATATGGTCTATTGAGTCTTTACAGCTTTTTAAATCCTGATTTAGCTTAGTTCTCAGTAGTATAAATATACTTTTAAGTTTTAATTTACTATTAAAATGTAAAAATGTCAACTTTATAGTTGTAATTTAGATTATTGATTTACCTTTGCAGAGCCAGTCCGATCTATGAGCACAGAGTTGGAAGTATCATCCTTTTTGAAAGACTTCAAGGAAAAAATGAAGTTTTGGGATGTGCTGTTTCGTGACGACCGGGGCAAAAATGCCCAAACGCTTGTGGATTTAGAACTTCGTCCCACAGAACGTAAAGCCATACTGGAAACACTTGAAATCAAAGATTACAGCGAAGGTCCTCTTGAAGAAAAACTCTATGGTGGAGCTGATATGTGGGTGTTCGGTAAAACTGTTAAAGGAAAGGAAGTATACATCAAAATTACAATGGGAGTAATGGGTAGTAGTGTGATTTGTATTTCCTTTCATCTGGCACAACACAAAATGCAGTATCCTTTAAAATAGAACAAAATGAAAAGTCCGGTTACAGGTAAAGAAATGAAGTTGATCAAAGAACGCAGATCAATGGATTTCAGAAAGGAATCATTCGACATTGTTTTTCATTATTACAAATGCGAGGATAGCGGAGAACAATTTACCACCACATCATTAGACGAGGTTAATATGAATCAGGTATATAACCAATACCGGGATAAATTCAATATTCCCTTCCCTGATGAGATCATCAGAATTCGTGAAAAGTATGGTTTATCCGCAGCCAAAATGTCGGAAATATTGGGTTTTGGGGTAAACAGTTACCGCCAATATGAAGCAGGCGAAATGCCTAGTGTGGCAAACGCCAAATTAATACAGATGGTGGATGAGCCTAAAATTTTTATTGAAATGGTTGAGTTATGTGCAACCCTGGACGATAAAGCCAAAAATAAATACATTCAGAAAGCACAAATGTTGGCAGAGGAAAGGAAACGAAACATTTTCAATTTGAATTTCAAGGAATATTTATTGGGCAACCATTTGGCAGATCTTTATTCAGGATACAGAAATCCAAACTTTGAAAAGTTTACCGAAATGGTGGTATATTTTTCCGACAAACTATCGCCATTCAAAACCAAAATGAACAAGCTCTTATTCTATGCCGATTTTTTGATGTTCAAGCAAAGTTGTTTTTCGATAAGTGGTGTACGTTATAAAGCCATTGATATGGGGCCGGTTCCTAATAATTTTCAGGGTATTTTCGAATATTTAGACAACAATCATGAAATAGATATTTATGCTACCGAATTTCCAAACGGTTATACAGGAGAACAATTTATAGCAAGAAAAGACAGAGTATTTAACGCAAATTTGTTTTCGGAAATTGAGTTGGAAGTGTTAGAAAAAGTGGCAGAGGTATTTAAGCCGACCAGTACCAATGAGATGATTGAATTAAGTCATTTGGAAGAAGCGTGGAAGAAAAACGAAAAAACAAAGGGTTTAATCAGTTACGAATATGCGTTTGAGTTAAATCAGATTTAGAGGCTTAACGATAAAAAGTACAGAATACTGATGCTAATCGAATACAGTGTTCTGTATTGTCCTAAATTAAACTTACAACCCTAAATCCCCATCATTCCACAAACAAAGCCCTCCCTATTTTTTTCTTCTCCGAGTAGGACATTTCCATTTTTCCCGGTCTTATCAGTATAAAACAGCTCAATAAAAAGAATTATACTTCAGCGCATGAAAAACCGTACTGATTTTGGGTTAAACCGGAGAACATTTTTAAGTACCAGTGGACTCGGACTATTGGGTGCTTCCATGTCGGGGGTATTGTGTAATGTCCCTTCGAAGGAAGAGGCTGAACAATCCTCGAATACTTTTCAGAAAGATGGCTGGAAAGCCATTATGGAATCAGCAAAGAAATATCCCAAGCTGGATGCGCATAATCATGTCTGGAGCGGCAGTAATGCGGCCCAGGTAGATGAAAGCTGCGAATCACTGGGGATTACCAAAGCTGCCTGCTCCATTCCGGGAGGAAAGACGGTGGCTGAGATTCGTGCCAATAACGATATTGTCATTCAGGCAATGAAATCGCACCCTAAGCGTATTTTGGGACAATGCTATATCAATCCTTTGTTTAAAAAAGAAGCACTGGATGAGATCGACCGTTGTGTGGATAATGGCATGGTGATGCTGGGTGAATTGTACGATGCCGTTAAGATCAGTGATCCGCTGTATTATCCGATTGTGGAACGTTGCATTAAACACAAGATTCCGATGATGTTGCATGGTGTGACTACCCTCGGCAACTGGCGTCCGGGTTATCTGCCAACCAATCCGCCAAATTCTTCTGTTCCTGAAGATTTTGTAGAAATAGCGAACCGATATCCCGAAGCCATGATCATTTGCGGTCATATCGGAGGAGGTGGCAACTGGGAGTACATGTGCCGGATCTTAAAGAAGGCCCCGACTTTATTTTTGGATACCAGTGGCAGTGTCAGTGATGAGGGAATGATTGATATGGCTGTGAAATATCTGGGTGTAGATCGCCTGTTGTTTGCTACGGATATGAACTACGAAACCGGTGTGGGTAAAATCATGTGGGCTGATCTGACTGAAGAAGACAGGAAAAAGATATTCTTTGAAAACTTTAACAACTTATTAAGAAAGGCAGGTAACCATGCTGCTTGATATTAACGCATTCGTAGGCCACTGGCCATTCAGAAATTTAAGAGGAAATAACCTTAAAGATCTGCTGAAGCGGATGAACACCTATGGTGTGGATAAAGCTATTGTATCCAATCTGAACGGAATATTCTATGTTGACGGTCAAATTGCCAATGAAGAATTATTTGCTGAGCTGAACTCCGATCCGTCATTTAAAGACCGCTTCATTCTGTTTGCAACCATCAATCCTATTCTTCCCTGGTGGAGGGATGCGCTGGAGACCTGTCATAAAGATTTTGGAATGAAGGGTATACGGATATTTCCGGTATATCATCAGTATAAACTCACTGATGCTGCCTGTATTGAAATGGTGAAGGCTGCCAGGGATCTTGGGATGCCGGTTGCCATTCCGCTTCGTATGACCGATCTGCGTGAAAGATCCTGGCTGGATGTGGATAAGGCGATCAGCTATAATGATGTTGCAGCTTTGGTGAGCAAGGTGCCTGATGCCAAATACATGATTCTGGAAGCAAGAATTACCGACGGACAGGAGCCTACAACTCCCGAATCAGTTAAAATACTGAAGGAAGCCGATGTGCTGTTCGATACTTCCAGAGGAAGTGGTGTGGCAGTAAAAGGACCTAACAGCGAAAGCCTGACTTATTTGCTGGAGAACTTTGGTGCCGATAAACTGGCATTCGGTACAGAAACACCTTTTGTAGATTATACTTCGCCTTTTTTAAGACTCGGGGTATTCAAGGCCATTGACGAAAATACCAAACAAAAAGTATGGTCGGGGAATGCCCTGCGCATGCTGAAACTTGAAAAGAATTAAAAAACCATAAATACCATCCCGCACATGCGGAAACTAACAACAAATAATATTCAAATGAAGAAACAATTCCTTTTACAACTTGCAGCAATTTGCATGATTTTTAATCTTGCTTATGCTCAGAATCCGGTTGGCAGGACTCCCTACACCTTGTTCAATGATTTTGAAACCGGGGAGCTTTTTGGCTGGGAAACTTATCCTTATGCGCAGGATATAGCCTTTGATGCGCTGTATTTTGCAGTGAAATCACCAACTTACAAAGACAGTAAATATTCTCTTGCACGCCCTTTTAAAGCTCATGATGTGACTGAACTTTATCAGGGTTTTACCAAACGCCTGAATATGTACACTATTGCCGGCAGCAGGGTAAAAGCAGCTGTTTATTTTCAGGGCGACCGTAATCCGGAATCCCTGGAGCTTTCATTAGGAACATTTGAGGGTAAACGCTATTTCCATACCATCAAAAACCCTAAGGCCAATTCCTGGCTGGAGTTGGATCTTCCAATATCTGAATTTAAACTGAACGGACAATCGCTTGCAGCTAATGAACACATTCAGGTGATCACTCTGAAAGGAACTTATCCTATTGTAAACTACCTGTACACCTACACTATTCTGATGGATGATTTCAGTTTCAATGGTGAACGCGACAGACAATTTGTATCAACGAGCCCTTCATCTACCAATCTGGACATGTTCGATGTTTCCATTTTAAATAAACACTTTTTTTATGGGGATAATATCAGCCTTAAAGTTGCCCCTGAAGGAAACCTTAACCTGAAACAGGTAAAAGGTACTTTGGTCGACAGTAAAGGCAAAATTGTAAAAGACAATATCACTTTTACCCGCAGTGGTAATGAATGGGTAAATTCTGCCATTTATAAGCTTTCAGAGAAGGATGCCCGCGGACAATGGGAAATCCGCCTGAAAGGTGACGATGGTCAGGGAGGTGAACTTAGCTGGGCTATT
>JBAZHY010000177.1:0-5053 GCA_041652175.1 Pedobacter sp. | reverse complement strand
AAAAGCGGGATATCAGAAGAGGTAACAGGGAGGCTAACCGATAGTATAAATAAAAAAAGCTGCAGAGAATGCAGCTTTTTTTTATTTCATATTGCGATTCGGGATTATTTTCCTACCGGATAATTCCATCCGAATTCATCAGCAGAACGCCCATATCTCATTTCATTCAGGGTATATAATACCTTATTTGAGAATATACGTTGTGCAGGATCGGGAAGGGTATAAAGCTCACCATCATGTCCGATTTCTGCAATGTGTGCAATGGTAGCAGCGGTTCCAACACCAAAAGCATCAGAAACCCGGTTTTCTTTAATTGCAGTCAATACTTCAGTAACAGAAATTCTCCGCTCTTCTATTACTACTCCCCATTTTCTGGCCAGGGTAAGTACAGTGTCACGTGTCACACCTTTTAAGATGGTATCTCTTGTAGAAGGTGTCAGTAATTTTCCATCGATCATAAACATAACATTGGCAGCACCAAGCTCTTCAATGTATGCATGTTCTTTTGAGTCGGTCCAGATCAGCTGATCATATCCTTCCTGAGTGGCTTTCATTGCCGGTAACATAGAACCACCGTAATTGCCGGCAGCTTTGGCAAAACCGAAACCGCCATCACATGCCCTTGAGTAATTAGTTTCAACTTTCACTTTCAGATTTTTTGAGAAGTATGGTCCCACCGGCCCGGTAAGTACCATATATCTGTAAGTTGAAGATGGTGTTACGCCCAGGAACGGGTCAGTTGCAAACATGAAGGGTCTGATATATAAAGTATGATTTTCTTTTGCAGGTACCCAATCCCTGTCTATATCAATAAGTGTTTCAAGACTCTGTAAGAAGATATCTACCGGAAGTTCAGGCATACACAAACGTTGTGCTGACAGATTGAAACGTTCTGCATTTTTTTCAGGACGGAAGATCGTAACCTTCCCGTCAGCATGTTTATAAGCCTTAATTCCTTCGAAGAAAGACTGACCGTAATGGAGGGCAGATATTGCCGGACTGAATTCAATATTGCCGTAAGGGATAATCTGGAAGTTTTTCCATTCGCCATCGCTATAGTCTGCGATGAACATATGATCGGAAAAAGTTTTTCCGAATGGCAAATTATCGAAATCGGTTTCCTGCAAACGGGACTTAGCCGTTTTGGTAATGTTAATATTTATTTTTTGAGACACTTTGTATTTTTTTGAGAGGTGCAATTTAATGATTTTGTTTGAAAAAACCGAAGATGATATGCACGTCAAATCATTTTTTGAACTCCTGAAAATATTAAGCTTTAGGTCTTTAGCATCCTGTCTAATACAATATCCTGAACTTGATCGTGTGATCAATCTGCTTTAATGCTTTTAATACCTTTTTATCATATTCATGGCTAACATCGGTAATCACATATCCGATGCTTGGATTAGTCATCAGATACTGTCCAACAATGTTGATATGATGGTCGGCAAATACTTTGTTGATCTGAGCCATGATACCGGGCATATTTTTGTGGATATGAATCAGCCTGTGGGCATCCGGTATACGTGGTAGCTGAAGGTTAGGAAAATTAGTACTTCTGAAAGTATGGCCTTTATTGATGAAATCGGCCATTCTTTTTGCTATGAGTTGCGGACTGCGAATTCCCGTTTTGGGATCATCGAATAAAACAATACCCATATCGGTACATAAGCCTTCTGAAAGCTTGGTTTTACTGTTACCCAGATAGCCGATAGTTTTAAGTTTTATGGCCCTCTCCAGCTTTTCCCTTTCCAGAATCTCACCATTGGCAAGAAGCATCATACCAACATCAGCAACATATTTTTCTTCAAAGCTTGTTTTATGGCGGATCGAAAAACCATCCTTCTTAAGGGTCTGAATAGCGATGGGGGGTACATCCCCTATCACTAAACAAAGTATTCTGTTTTTAGGATATGAAATTGCCCTGGGCAATTTATTTACATATAAAAATTCGTCGAAGCTTGGTGTAACATGATCTGCTTTGGCAGCTACTGTCTTACGTTCAATGTTTTCAGTAAAGGCGAAGAACTTTTTAATCATTCCGTATTCCTTCAGTTGAAAATCTGAATGTCCGTCGCCTATGCCATAAATCTCCCCTTTAAGATCAAGCTCTTTCAATAAGGTTACTTTTCCGCCCTCATTGGATAGGGGATTGCTTTCATCATAGCCAATGATTTTATCATTCTTATCAAAAATGAAAGTATTTGCATAAATGTTGTTCTTGCGGATATGGTAAGGACTTACAACCGGAGTAATAAACTCTTTAAATCCACCTGAAACGATCAGTACTGAATCAGCATGCTTTTTGAAAAATGTTTTATTGCGTGAGAAAGAGGCTGATACTTTTGTTTTGAGCACACTGATCAGCTTTTTAAGATGATCGCGGTTAGCTTCAAGTAATTGTACCCTTGCAGTCAGACTTTCGCGGAATGACATTTTCCCTTCCATTGCTGCATTTGTCAGATCCTCAATTTTCTGATAAATAGCTTCTTGTTCAGGATGATTTTTTAAAGAAATACGTGCCAGTTCGTCCAGCGCCTCAACCTGAGTAAAGGTGCTGTCGAAATCAATGATAAAAAACTGCTTCAATGCCTGAGATTTATTTAGTGTTGAGTTGGATACAAATTTCGCGGATAGAATCCGATATAGGTTTAAAGTCCAAATTTAAGGCCTTTTTAATTTTCTCGTTTGAATATTTACTTTTTTTGAAAGCACTTATTGCAGTTTCGCGTGTAAGACTGAATTTTTTACCACCAAACATGGTTATCAGACGTGTTCCCAATAAAACGAAATGCATCATCCATGATTTTAATGCTATAGAAGGTGGTGTTTTTCCAAAGTTTAGGGCAGCCTCAGTGAAAATTTCTTTGTAAGTGCGATTTTCAGAATTAATAATAAAACGTTCATCACTAAGATCTGAATTCATTAACAGAATCATTACCCTGGCCACATCTTCCACATCCACATAACCTGAACTTCCGCCCGGATAATAATTAAGGCCGGTCCTGATCTTTTCGAAAAGCTGTCCGCTGCCTTCTTTCCCTGCATTTTTTCCAATAATGATCGAAGGATTGACGATCACTGCATTTAAACCTTCAGCTACAGCCCTGAAAACTTCCATTTCACTTTCGTACTTCGTGATTGAGTAATGGCTTTGCTCAGAACTAAACTCCCATTGGTTATCTTCTGTAATCAGTTCACCTTTTTTACTATTTCCTAAAGCAGCAATAGAGCTGACATGAAGAAAGCGACTGAGATTATTTTCCATCGAAATGTTGAGGAGATTAGCTGTACCTTCAACATTTACCTTATACATTTTCTTCCTGTCTGAAGCATTAAATGAAACTACAGCCGCGCAGTGATATACTCTGCTTATCCCATCTATGGCCTCTTTTAGTGAGAAGTAATCCAGAATGTCAGCATTTACCCATTCGATATTCTCTTCTTTTTCAAGGAGTTTGGGTATCCGGGATCCGACGCGTTTAATTGCCCTCACCTTTTTTTCGCTGAGCAATAACTGTCTGATTAGTTCAGACCCTAAAAAACCGGTTCCGCCGGTAACTAAAATCATCCGGATGAATTTTTTTTAACGCTTTCAAAAGTAATTGAATAAACTGATATTTGCTTTGTCTGTTCTTAAATTCATATAATTTCAATTTTGTTTGAATCATAAGCCGGCATAAAGCGAACAGATGCCTGTCTTGACACTATTACCGGAACAAATAAACTATGTCATCATCCGATTTTCTTAGCCCTGTTGATCTTAATGAACTAACTCCCGCACATGGGTTTTATACCAGTCACTTAGGATCTAAAATTGAAATCTTTCATTCTGATTTTCCGGACCTGGATGTGAATAAATTTGACATTGCCATCATAGGAGTGCAGGAAGACCGGAATTCAGAGGGGAATGAAGGTACGGCAAAGGCGGCAGATATTTTCAGACGGCATTTTTATGTACTGAATGAGGGGAATTATTCCACCCGAATCGTAGATCTTGGAAATATAAGGGCCGGACACAAAGTTTCAGATACCTATGTGGCATTGAAGCTTCTGGTTGCTGAACTGATTAAGAAGAACATTGTTCCTGTAATAATCGGAGGAAGCCAGGACCTAACCTATCCTCAGTTCATGGCTTATGAGGAACTGGAACAGAAAGTAGATTTACTGGTGGCTGATTCCCGTTTTGATCTGGATGAAAATATCGAAGGGACCATCGAAACCACTTCTTCATCTTATCTGAATAAGATCTTCTTACATGAGCCTAATTATCTTTTTAACTTCAGTAACATTGGTTATCAAACTTTTTTTGTGAATCAGGAGAGTCTGAAGGTAATGGAAAAATTATATTTTGATACTCACAGATTGGGAGATTTTGCTGAAAGTATGAATGTTGCTGAACCAATTATCCGGAATGCGAATATGATCAGCTTTGATATTTCGGCAATCCGCTCATCGGATGCATGCGGAAATGCAAATGCCAGTCCGAACGGATTTTATGGTGAACAAGCTTGCCAGATCTCGCGTTATGCAGGTATGAATGATAAGCTTAGCTCTATTGGCTTTTATGAGTTTAATCCTGATTTTGATAGAAACGGACAAACTGCGATGCTCCTTTCGCAAATGGTCTGGTACTTTATTGATGGTTTTTATAATCGTAAAAAGGAATCACCACTGCTGCCAAAATCTCAATATTTAACTTACCGGACAAGCCTGAAAGATAATTCTCACGAACTGGTGTTTATCAAAAGCAAAAAGTCAGGCAGATGGTGGATGCAGGTTCCATATCCTTCAGGAGGATCTAAAAATGAAAGACACCACCTGGTTCCCTGTACCTATGAGGATTATTTATCTGCCAATAACGGAGAAATGCCGGATCTTTGGTGGAGAACCTATCAGAAACTGATTTGATTTAATGTGTTGTCTGTTAGCTGTTTTCCGGCAAAGCCAAAATGCAAATACAGAGTGCTTATTTTCTATATCTATTATGCCTGATAACAGATAACATTTTTATATCTTCACCCTAATTCAGAACTTTCCAAATGCTACTTCT
>JBAZHY010000176.1:0-5065 GCA_041652175.1 Pedobacter sp. | reverse complement strand
CGGCCTTACAATATTTACCATTTTCCAGTGTGCCACCCATTTTCCGCTGGCACCTTCACGCTGCTCTCTTTCTGCTCCTGCCAAAGCCTTTTTCATACTCGCTGCAACACCTTCTGCTGATCCGACCGGAATATTAGGCTCCATCCCTCCCTGCCATATCGCACAATTACCATTTATATCAGGTGTATTTACCGTCCGACGAACCCGGTCTTCATAATGACGCATATATCCGTAAGTCATGGTAACCGACTCAATATTTGGGTTAATGAATGTTTTATCCCATGCCATGGCATCAGAAACACTATTGATATAATCCCAGCGGCCGGTATTATATCCTACAAAATGTTTACCTAATACCGCCCGGATCTCCATCAGCTGATAGGTAGCTTCAAGCTGTTCAACAAGCAGATAAACCTTTATTGTTCCGATTTCGAGCCCAAGATGTTCTTCCAGCGCACTTAACATTCGGTTCCATAAAGCAGCTTCAGCAGCTCTCTGCACTTTAGGTATATAAAGTACAATTGATGAGCCGGCAGCCTGCAATTGCTTATGGTTATTTACCACGTACAAACAAAGATCTGCAATAGAGGCTGCCAGAGCCACCCCATCTGCATCACGAATATGACGGTCGTCTAAGTGCAATCCCCGGCAGCGGAAAATTTTAGTAGTAAAATCAAGCTGTGATTTCCAATCCTTAATGGTTGGATATCCCAGAAACCCTTCTGCCCAGCGATTCATTTCTCCGGCTACCTGCCCGGCTACTTTCAGAAACACCGGATCTTTCGAAATTGCCAGTTTAAGATTGCGCTGATTATCAAGGGACATACTGTCGATCTGCCCCAGCGCATCTTCTCCATCAAACATCCATCCGTCAGCACCTGATAAAAGAGCATAAGCAGCATTTCTGATACTGCTTTCCAGACCTGCATTAGGTTTGGCAGCCGGTCCGGTACCCTGAATCCACTGTCTCTGCAGATCACGTGGAATCACAGAGCCTTCAAACTTCCCTTCACGGGCATCTTTAACCTTAATATTTGTCCCGGCAATGATACTCTCAGGATCAAGAAAGGTAATTCTGCTTTTATTCTTATAACGGTCATTCCTAAGCTTAATACGCTCGGTCATCATATTCTTGACATCCTTATTGAAATGAGCCAGAGCATTTAAAGCAGCAATGGCTTCAGGAGTATATATGTCTTTATATTCTTCTTTCAGGTTATCCCTGATGATAATTGAATTGCTTTTCATTTTTAGGGTATTCAGATAAATTATTTAATAATATAGACAGTCATACTCAAAGGCCCATGTGCACCAAGCACCAGAGCCTGCTCAATATCGGCAGTCTTGGAAGGCCCTCCGATAAAACCTCCAAAACCATAATCTTCGCCTGCAATACGGACATAGGCATCATGCATCGTTGAAACAATATCTGATTCTCTGACAATAACAGCCAGATGCTGTGATATATACGGAATTATTCGTTGTCCCATTACCTCTTCAGTAAGCCATACTGCACCATTTTCTGCAACAGCCATTCGTCCGTCTATTATAGCCAGTTCCACATCTTCAAAACTATGAGGGTCAACCGAAGAAGAGCAAAATTCTGACATATCGCTCAATGCAGGAATAGTACTTATGACTCGCTTCTGGGTGTCAAAACCTGCTTTTATTTTCGATTTTATATCTTCCATACTTTCAACTCTACAGGCAAAGCCACCTATTTCGTTAAACATATCGATATACTTACCGGTTAAATCGGCCTCAGGCACCTTAAAAATGGAAATATCAGGAAGGGCTGATAAAGGAGGCTGATTTTTCAGCACTGCTGCCAGGATACTGTCTCTGCTACTCATTGTAATATCGTCTAAATTATTAAGCCTTTTTAGGAGTATTTTTTGCATACCACTCTGCAAAAGATTGCTTTGGACTATCTGGCATATCGCGCTGCTTATACCATGGATTCAATTTATTGTTGATCGCAAAAGGAGCGTGATTCAATATCCAACGACCGGTTTTACCTGCTGCTTTATACATTTCGGGTGAAGATAAGGTTAAAGCCATAGCCTTCATACTGAAAGTTTTACGGCTCGCAGAATAACCCTGCTTCACAATTTCCTGACGCCATTTATAGAGTTGGTCATGGATAGGAATTTTAACCGGACAAACATTGGAACATGAGCCGCAAAGAGTGGATGCAAATGGCAGATCTGCATGCTTCTTCATATCCAGATTTGGTGCCAGAATTGCACCTATGGGTCCTGATATTGTATTATGGTAACTTAATCCACCGCTTTTGCGATAAACCGGACATGTATTCATACATCCGCCACATTTAATACATTTCAGCGATTCACGGAAGTCAGGACGCGCCAGCAATGCACTGCGACCTTTATCTACCAGAATAAGATGCATCTCCTGTCCTGGGCGAGGTTTTCTGAAGTGGCTTGAATAAATGGTAATCGGTTGTCCGATGGCACTTCTGGCAAGCAGTCTTAAGAACACCCCTAAATGTTTACGTTCAGGAATCAGTTTTTCAAGGCCCATGGAAGCAATCTGCACTTCAGACAAATGAGCTCCCATATCGGCATTACCTTCATTGGTACAAACCACATATTCTCCGGTTTCAGCAACTGCAAAATTCACTCCGGTTAAGGCAGCCCGTCGGGTAAGGAACACATTTCTTAAATGCTTTCTCGCAACACGGGTAAGTAAGGTTGGATCAGAAAGGCCCTTTTCAGTACCAAGATGTTCATGAAACAGTTCCCCTATCTCCTCTTTGCGTTTGTGAATACATGGCAGAACGATGTGACTCGGTGGTTCATTGTCTATTTGCTGAATGTACTCCCCAAGATCAGAGTTAATTACATCAATCCCACGTTCGCCAAGATATTCATTCAAATGGCATTCTTCAGTAAGCATCGACTTACTCTTCACCATCTGATTGATGTTTTTCGCTTTCAGAATATTATAAACAATCTGATTATGTTCTTCGGCATCAGCTGCCCAGTAAACCTGAACCCCATTCTTCTTAAGATTAGATTCAAACTGAATCAGATAATCATGAAGATTAGATATCACATTAGCTTTAATAGCCGAAGCAGCTTCCCTCAGTTCTTCCCATTGAGGGGTCCGATTGGCAGAACGATCGCGTTTCTGTCTGATCCACCAAAGGGCGCCATCATGCCAGTCGACACGTTCTTCATCCTTATTAAATTCTTCTGCTAATGCTGCGTGATCTAAAGTGCTTTTCATAGCGTTTGGGATGAACTGTTTAATATTTCTGCAATGTGAATAATCTTCACATTACTCTTATTTCTTTGTAAAATACCTTCCATGTGCATCAGACAGGAAAGATCCGGTGAGGTAATGTACTCCGCTCCGTGTTTACTGTGATCAGCCACCCTGTCTTTTCCCATTTTCACAGAAACGGCCTCCTCTGCAATACAAAAGAGTCCGCCAAAGCCGCAACACTCATCTACCCTGTCAAGATCAGTGATCTCAAGTCCTTTAACCATATTTAAAAGCTTACGGGGCTTTGAAAAATCGGGAGCTACAAGTTCAGACATTTGTGCCAGATGCAGTCCTCTTAAGCCATGACAGCTCTGATGAATACCTACCTTATGAGGGAAATGAGCATCCAGGTTTTCTATTTTAAGGATATCCGTAAGGAATTCTACAAGTTCGTAAATTCTCGATCGTATTTCAGTGGCTGCAGCCTCATCCTGAGCATGAAGATGATCTTTCACATGAAGTACACAACTCGCCGAAGGAGCAACGATATAATCAAACCCGGTAAAATTCTCAACAAACAGATCATTGCAGGATTGCGTGAGGTGTTCGTAACCCGAATTCGCCATAGGCTGACCACAGCAGGTTTGTTTTACAGGATAGGATACATCCATCCCCAGCTTCTGAAGCAGTTCGAGTGTTGCGATTGCAGCAGATGGATACAGCTGATTAACGTAACACGGTATAAATAGTCCGATTTTCATAGATATCTGTTATTCCATTCCAATAATTCAAAAACACTTCCCAATTCGCTAACAAATTACACTTATTTTCAAAAATTAAAAAGATACAACCGTGTTTGTTACCATTTTCTAAAGCTTTTTAAAGAAATATTTCAGATACTTGAATCAGCAATCCGGCAATACCTAAATTTTACTATATGAAGTTAGTTTACCTTTTTATAAGTATGTTTTTTATACAAACTACTTTTGCCCGGACTGAAAAAGATCCGGGTTTACATACCGGTACCATGAAACATGGCGGATTAGACCGTAAATACATGTATTATATCCCTCAGGGGATTGAAAATCTAAAAAAAGTTCCTGTCGTTTTCTTTCTGCATGGAATGGGTGCCAGTGCACAGATTGGCGTGAATGTACTCGGACCTCAATATCATGCCCGGGCTGAGCGCGATAAGGCGATTGTAGTTTATCCTGAGGCCACATCCAAACACTGGAATGATAAGTTAGGAGGAAGTTATCCGCTGACTGATAATATTGATGATGTAGGTTACCTGACCAACCTGATCGACTTCTTTATTAGTGATTTCAAAGCAGATCCGGGCAGGATCTATTTTTCGGGCAGCTCAAATGGCGGCATGATGACCTACCGACTCAGTTGTGATATTCCTGATAAGATCAGGGCCATTGCTCCTTTTGTTTCAACTATCAGTCCGCAGGTAGCTAAAGAATTTGCCCATTCAAAACCTATTCCCATCATTATTACAAGTGGCACAGCAGACTCTGTTATCAAATGGAACGGAGGCTCCATAAAAGTAACCCAAACTCCTGTAATTCTTTCCGGAGATGAAAATGTAGCCTATTGGGTAGCCAGAAACGGGGCAAAAAAGAAGGCAGCCATCCGCCATTTAGCTGATGTGGAACCGGATGATAACTCAACGGTCGAAGTGCAGCATTATAAGGGTAAAAATGATGTAATTCTTTATAAAATCATAGGGGGCGCACATACTCATCCAACATTAAGGGCAGCGGGAAAACCATTGGTCAAAGGTTTGAATATGGATTATAATTCTTTTGAAACAGTATTGGATTTTATG
>JBAZHY010000175.1:0-5067 GCA_041652175.1 Pedobacter sp. | reverse complement strand
CTTTCGGCTTGATCTCAAGTGGTACACCTATTCTGCCGGCAATGGCCAGGAGGTGAATCACGAAATTGGTAGATCCACCGATTGCAGCATTTACTTTAATGGCATTTTCAAAAGCTTTTCTGGTCAGGATGTCTGATAATTTTTGGTCTTCTCTTACCATCTCAACTATTCTTTTGCCGGATAGTTGTGCCAGTACTTTCCGCCTGGAGTCAGCAGCAGGAATAGCAGCATTCTGAGGAAGGGTAAGCCCAAGTGATTCAACCATTGTAGCCATCGTAGAAGCTGTGCCCATAACCGCACAATGCCCCTGACTGCGGCATAAACCGGCCTCGGCAATATTGAGCTCCTCTTCAGACATGATGCCTGATTTTACATCATCTGTGAACCTCCAGACATCGCTTGTGCCTATATCTCTTCCATTATATTTGCCGGTGAGCATCGGTCCGCCGGATACTACAATTGTAGGAATATTAACACTACATGCACCCATTACCAGGGAGGGAGTAGTTTTATCACATCCGCATAATAATACAACACCATCCATCGGATTTGCACGTATCGATTCCTCTACATCCATACTGGCTAAATTCCGGTAAAGCATGGCTGTAGGTTTGATCAGAGTTTCACCCAATGACATCACCGGAAATTCTACCGGGAAACCACCGGCTTCAAGAATTCCCCTTTTAACAGACTCCGCGAGTTCTCTGAAATGGGCATTGCAGGGGGTCAGTTCAGACCAGGTATTGCATATTCCGATGACCGGTTTACCCTGGAACTCATAGTCAGGTATACCCTGATTCTTCATCCAGGCCCTGTAAATTATCCCGTCTTTACCGGTCTTACCAAACCATTGCTGGCTACGTAGTTTTTTGTTCATTTTAAATCATTTTACCAAATCTATGCTCCATCAGGCAATCAGCATAGTAACGATATGAATGTGCAAACCTTTTTCTGATCAAAAAAATAAACCAGATCTTACAGGTTATTACCTGATAATTAAAGGTGCCGAAAAATCCTTAAACACGCAATTCTGAGTGATAATAATGGACTTTATTTATTCCCTTGGAAATGTTAGACGATCCCCGTTAAATAATACACCGCTATAATTAAAAAAACCGCAAATGTTTTAATTATAGTCATTGAAAAAATATCGATGTATGACTGCCGGTGACTTAGTCCCGTTATTGCAAGTAATGTGATGACAGCTCCATTATGCGGCAATGTATCCATTCCACCACTGGCCATTGAAGCGACCCGATGAAGTACTTCCATTGGGATACCTAATTTAGTCGCTGCTGCAATATAGGTTTCGCTCATCGAAGCCAGTGCAATACTCATTCCTCCCGAAGCAGATCCTGTTACCCCCGCTAAAGTGGTTATTGTAACCGCTTCATTAATAAGCGGATCACTGATTGTGGAAGCAAGACCATCATTCAATGCCTTAAACCCCGGTAAAGCTGCAATTACACCACCAAAACCATATTCAGACGCAGTATTCAGGGTGGCGAGTAAGGCTCCTCCAATTGACAGATTAATCCGTGCATTGAAATTTATTTTAATTCTGCTGTATGCAAGTATTAGAACAGTAATTATACCAATCAATAATGCAGCTTCCACAGCCCAGATTGCTGCAAGTTTGGGTATTTCTATTGAAGATACACCGTTAATGCCAATTGCCGAAAAATCAAAACTTTTACCGTAATTTCTGATAATCAATTCAGTGAATATTCTATTGCAAACACCCACAAGAATTAATGGAAGCAGGGCAGTAGCGGCATTTGGTAGCTTATCACCAGATATTTCTTCCGGTTCATTGATGTGTCCATCTCCATAACCTTCACCTGCCAATTTTGCCCTCTTTCTGCGCCATTCCAAATAAATCATTCCTGCAGATAGAACAAAAATTCCCCCGATCAATCCTAACCATGGTGCAGCCCATGTATTGGTATTAAAAAAGGTTGTTGGAATGATATTCTGGATCTGTGGAGAACCCGGCAAAGCGTCCATTGTAAATGTAAAGGCACCTAAAGCTATAGTGCCCGGGATAAGGCGTTTTGGGATATTAGTCTTCTTAAATAGCTCTGATGCAAAAGGATACAGGGCAAAAGCAACGACGAAAAGAGACACGCCTCCATAAGTTAATAAGGCTCCAACTAATGCAATAGCGAGCATAGACTTGCTTTCACCAATAACTTTGATAACTAAATGTGCAATGGATTTTGCAAAACCCGATAGTTCAATTACTTTTCCGAAAATAGCACCCAATAGAAAAACAGGAAAATATAACTTAACAAACCCTGCCATTTTCTCCATAAAAATTCCTGAGAAAAAAGCAGGAACCCAGGCTGGATTTATTAAAAGTACGGCTAACAATGCAGTTAACGGTGCAAAAAGGATAACACTGAAACCCTTGTATGCCGCATACATTAATAGCAGAAGCGGTAATATGACGAAGACAATATCCATTAAGAATTTATTAAGCTACAAATCATAATTTAAATCCACTGATAAGCCTCTATGAAACTAATTTGTTTTTTCGGCCCACATTTCATCAATTAATTTAACAGTCCGATCGACCAGAATTTGTCCGCCTTCAGAACCTACGATATTACTCTGACAAACGGCACTGTAGCCACCACCTCTGATCGCCTTTTCTGTTGCCAGATAGGTTCCCGGACCTGCAAGCTGGACAATAAATGTCTGCAAGGCCTTGCTGCGTGCCTGAATGCGTATGCCATAATCAGTAAACAGCTCGAATTGGTTAGTGCATATTACAACATCCCCAATGCGTAATACATGTATTTCTGTTTCATAATCGGGCTTTGTTTTTTGCTGTTCAAACCTCTTGAGAACATCTCCAAACCAGGTCATTTTTGCATACTGTTGGTCGGCAGCTTTTGGATCCTTTGTAATAATGGCGGCCGCTTCATCCCGCACAATTTTAGATTCCTGATATTCTTTTTCTGTGATTATCCTGACAGGTAGCTTGATTTTCTCAACTTTATGGACTAATTGAAGATTTCGATATTGATCATCCTTCACAATGTTATAGGTTTCTTTAACTGCTGATACAACACGTTCTGCAATATCTTCCATGCGGGATTTATTACTTAGTTTAAGCATCCGTTCATCGGCTGCCTTACGATACATAATATGCGGGGACTGATCTCCCGCAGCGCCAATCCAGCCCAGAACAGTTAAATCATCACCAAATTTTTGCTTTAATGCGGTTCTTACCGGATGCCAGTAATCGGCATTTACCTCAGAGCGCCCTTCAACTTCTTGTGCAGGACAGGCAACATCAATACTCATCGCTATTAGCTTACCTGCTTTATTCCAGAAGAACAGAGAATTAATGTCATGATCTTCATAACCTTCCAGATTACGAAACTCAGGGACATTGGTTTTGCCATACATTGTTGTGGTGTTGTTGGCATAAGACGCGCGACGATTGTAGGGTACCGCGGCTCTGTTAAGTCCCCAGCTTATACTACCCGGGCTGCGACTATTCCAGGCTTTAACGATCGCATCAGCTACATTCTTGATAAATAGAGCTCTGTAGACGCTTACCGGACTTACACCTCCCGGAATCTTGTACAAAAACGAGGATTCATCTAAATTGTTTTCCAGTACCGGCGCAGTATGTGTATGTGTTGCATTCAGAATAATTTTGTTGCCATCAATACCGGGTATTTGTTTTGATACTTCCATCCGTATCATTGTAAGCAATGGGGTAGGGATATAAACCAGATCACAGGAAACAAAAATAGCCACATCGAGGGATTGTGTACCTTGTCTGGTTTCCAATGCCACTACATTCGCAGTCAGAGGAGTAGCGGCCGTATGCGCAATCCGGAGATTAAACTGTCCCATCAAAGCCACCGGAAGGGCAGGGCTGATATTTGCCTCAGATTTCCCAATGTATATTTCTGAGGCAGATGAATTCAAAGAGCAGCATAAGATGAGTGCTATTAAGCGCGTCGAAAAGGGAGTAATGAAGGGCTTGAACAAGGATTTGATTCTAAATTCTGAACCTGATATGATGGGTACTTTAAATTTTTTAGAATTCAGATTCCCGCTTATTTCTAGTAACTGTGTTGAATTCATTCTTTAATATTTATTTCAACAGATGCTTTATTACATCTGCAATCTGATTTTAATCCTTATCATTAGTCTGAAATGTCCTTTCTTACCCTGTAGTTATGGATCAATAAGATAGGAATATTTTAAGATAAATAACTAACAGAAGGCAGTATGTAAATTCTGATTATTCTAAATTCCCTGATGATCGGCTTCTCCTGAAATAATTTTGAATTGTTTATGTTTGAAAGGGTAATAGTCCATTCAAATAGAAAAAATATGATACGTCATACTGTTGTTTTTAAATTAAAGCACCGTAAAGATTCAAGGGAGGAGGCAGCTTTCCTTAAGGCTGCAAGTAAGTTATCTCTCATATCTGGTGTTCATAATTTTGAGTGTTTACACCAGATTAGCAAAAAGAATAATTTTGATTTTGGTATATCCATGGAGTTTGATAGTGCTCATGACTATGACAACTACTCAAATCATCCCGACCATCTGAACTTTGTACATCATATCTGGTTAAAGGAGGTTGAAAGCTTTATGGAAATAGACTTTGAACGATAGAAAAGGAAGCTTAATTTACCCGATTCTGCCCCTTTATATATTTAGCTACAGTCCCAACCGGAGCTATCCATATTCCGTTTGCCGGATTTTGAGCATATTCAATCAACTGCTTAAGCATACTTAACCGTGTTGTCTGATTTCCCGATGCACCCATTTCATGACCTGCAAGTACCAGCCAAGCACCGCTTTTTCTGGCATTTTCAATAAGAGGTAATATTTGATCAAAATCTTTACCATCCATTTCCATACCTGTTAGCTGGGCAAGATCACAGAATTGGGGAGCATTCGGACCTTCATCCAGCCAACCTCTGCCACTGAGAAATAGTTTTGATACAACAGGAACGTAGCTTTTCGTGTTTTCACCTCTGCCAATATAGGTCTGTCCGCAAGGATAAGCAAACACTTCAGATTTAACACCCA
>JBAZHY010000174.1:0-5076 GCA_041652175.1 Pedobacter sp. | reverse complement strand
AGCGATGAAGAACGTAAAGACCCTGAGTTCAGGCCAACTGACGTTCTGATTGCAATCAAATTAAAAGAAGATAACAAGGCCTTTGATGTAAAAAAATACGAGCATAGTTATCCGCATTGCTGGCGTACCGACAAGCCTGTATTGTATTATCCGCTCGACAGCTGGTTTGTTAAAACTACCGCTGTTAAAGAACGCCTTGTTGAACTGAATAAAACAATTAACTGGAAACCTGAATCGACCGGAACCGGCCGCTTTGGTAACTGGCTTGAAAATCTTGTCGACTGGAATCTTTCCAGATCAAGATACTGGGGAACACCACTGCCTATATGGCGTACAGAAGATGGTTCGGAAGAAAAGTGTATCGGATCCATTGAAGAGTTAAGATCGGAGATCAGAAAATCAGTTGCAGCCGGATTTATGGATGCATCTTTTGAGATCAATGATATGCACCGGCCTTATGTGGATGATGTAATCCTTGTTGCTGATTCAGGCAAAAAGATGTTCCGCGAAAGCGACCTGATTGATGTATGGTTCGACTCGGGAGCAATGCCTTATGCCCAATGGGGTTTACCTCCAACAGAAGAAGGTAAGAGCGGCAATATCAGTCCGAAGGCATTTCTGGATTACTGGAACAAAAAAACCGGTGCAAACGGTGAAGATGGTTCAATTTATCCGGCTGATTTCATTGCCGAAGGAGTAGATCAGACCCGTGGCTGGTTCTTTACCCTGCATGCAATCGGGGTAATGCTAAACGATAGTGTTGCATTTAAGAATGTAGTATCCAATGGTCTGGTGCTCGACAAAAACGGCAATAAAATGTCGAAACGTCTGGGTAATGCCGTTGATCCTTTTGAAACGATTGAACAATACGGTGCTGATCCTACCCGCTGGTATATGATCAGCAATGCTTCGCCATGGGATAATCTTAAATTTAATATAGAAGGCATAGACGAAGTACGCCGTAAGTTCTTTGGCACGCTTCACAATACTTATGCTTTCTTTGCGCTTTATGCCAATATTGATGGCTTCAGTTATAAGGAAGAAGATATAGATATCAAAGACCGTCCTGAGATTGACCGCTGGATCATATCCCTGCTCAACTCACTGAGCCTGGAAGTAGATAAATACTATGCTGATTTTGAGCCGACCCGTGCTACCAGGGCCATTCAGACTTTCGTAGATGAACATCTGAGCAACTGGTATGTTCGTTTATGCCGCCGCCGTTTCTGGAAAGGTGAATATACCGAAGACAAGATCTCTGCCTATCAGACACTGTATACCTGTCTGAATACGATTGCCAAATTAATGTCGCCTGTGGCTCCATTCTTCAGCGACCGTTTGTTCATCGATCTGAATAAGACCACAGGAAAAGAGCAGTCTGTTTCAGTACATCTTGCAGATTTTCCGGAATATAACAAAGCTTTGGTTGATAAGAATCTGGAAGAGCGCATGGCACTTGCACAGGATATTTCATCACTGATCCTTTCCCTGAGAAAGAAAGTAAGTATCAATGTGCGACAACCTTTGAGTAAGGTTCTGATCCCCGTTCTTGACAAGGGCTTTAAAGCGAAGGTAGAAAAGGTAAAAGATCTGATTCTTTCCGAAACAAATGTGAAACATATTGAGTACATTACCGACACTTCCGGAATTATCAGCAAAAAGATCAAGCCGAATTTTAAAGCTCTCGGGCCAAAGGTTGGCAAGGATATGAAACTGGTTGCCGAAGTTCTGGTTTCATTATCTCAGCAAGATATCAATCGTCTGGAGTCAGATGGTCAGATTGAAATTCCCGGAACTTCATACATCATCCCTGTTGAAGATGTCGAGATCCTTGCAGAGGATGTTCCGGGCTGGCAGGTTGCAAGTCTTGGGAAACTTACTGTGGCTTTAGATGTTATTATAACCGAAGAATTAAAGCAGGAAGGGATATCCAGGGAATTGATCAATCGTATACAAAATATGAGAAAAGATCTGGGTTTTGAGGTAACAGATAAGATTAAAGTACAGATTAAAGAACACCCATATATTTCAGAAGCCCTGAAAAATAATTTATCATATATTTGCGCCGAAATCCTGGCTGACTCATTAGAGCTTGTAAATGAACTAAGTAGAGGAGAAACAGTGAGTATTGATGATAATAATTTAAGGATACTAATTTATAAAGGATAGAAATGGACAAGAACGAGAAAACCAGATATTCTGATTCAGAGTTGCAGGAATTTAAAGAACTCATTTTAGAAAAATTACGCAGTTCAAGAGAAGAGCTGGCTGCCTTAACCCAATCGTTAAGTACTCCGAATGCGAATGGTACTGATGATACTGCAGGAACTTATAAAACTCTTGAGGATGGTTCAGCCACACTTGAAAAGGAATCAATCAATCAATTGGCTGCACGTCAGAAAAAATTTATTGACAATTTGGAAAGTGCATTGGTTCGTATTGAAAATAAAACTTACGGTATTTGCAGAGAAACGGGTAAACTGATTCAAAAAGAGCGTTTACGTGCGGTTCCTCATGCTACCCTGAGTATGGAAGCTAAATTGAAACAAGCATAAATGAAAGCTTATACTAAGCCGTTTTTTGCAATTTTCTTATTACTTCTGGCAGATCAGGTCTTAAAATTCTGGATCAAGCTGAATATGTCCCTTGGACAGGAATATAAGATTTTCGGTAATTGGGCAATTATTCATTTCACTGAAAACAATGGAATGGCCTTCGGTATGGAATTTGGCGGCGAAGCGGGCAAGCTTGCATTAACCTTATTCCGTATTGCTGCTGTTTGTGGTATTGGTTATGGTCTGATCCATATGATCAAAAAGAAATACCACCGCGGACTTATCATGAATCTGGCACTTATTTTTGCCGGAGCCATGGGCAATATAATTGACTCTACATTCTACGGAATAATATTCAGTGAGAGCAGCTATTATGAGCCTGCCAGGCTATTTCCGGCAGAAGGCGGATATTCCGGTCTGTTTCATGGTAAAGTAGTTGATATGTTCTATTTGCCTATCATTGAGGGAGTATTACCGCAATGGTTACCTGTTTGGGGAGGTGAAGATTTCATTTTTTTCCGTCCTGTTTTTAATCTGGCAGACTCTGCAATCTCCATAGGGGTAATTTTAATCCTGATTTATCAGAAAAGATATTTTAAAGAAGAAGAGGAAGAGGAAAACTTTCCTCACAGTGAAACAGTAGAAGAATAGAAGAAAGGGCCTGAAGGCCCTTTTTTATTAATATAAGTCTGGTAGTATTCGGTGCTGATGATGGAAGAGTAGAAAAATATCTTCTGGCCTGATTCATTATAAATTTCTCCGATTATACATTTAACCGATATCTTTACTATCAGGTCATTTAACCATGGATTATTTTATGGATTTGGCATGATTTTTTCATCTTCATCTAAACCAATAATAGAATTTAACATGAAAAAGAATATTATAATACTTGCAATTTTAAGTCTCTTCAGCTTCAATTCCTTTTCTCAAAACATCGATACCCGTAGAAAAATTGAAGTTCAGGGATCTGCAGAAGCAGAAGTTACACCGGACATTATCTATATCGGAATGTCATTGAAGGAGTACTTCCGGGATAGCAACAATCGCAAAAAAGTTGAAATAGAAGAACTTGAAAAACAATTACAAACGGCGGTACTAAAGGCAGGTATTCCTCAGGAAGATTTTACGATCAATAATATATCGGGATATAATAATTGGTGGGAAAAGAAAAGAACCCCTGATTTTTTAGCAAGTAAGCAGTATCGAATTAAAGTTTCTGACCTGACCAGGTTCAATGAAATTATGAGTGCGGTAGATCCTAAAGGAATACAATCCAGCAATATCGAAAGCTATGATTACTCAAAAAAGGAGGCACTTAGGAAAGAACTTAAAATAAAAGCACTTATGTCTGCTAAGGAAAAAGCTTCCTATCTGGTTAAATCAATAGGTGAAAATCTGGGAGGGGCTATCGATATTCAGGAAATTAATAATGAATATTATCCGCAGCCTGTAAACCGAACTTTTATGTTGAAGGAAGTTGCAGTAAGTGATGCCTCATCCGCAATGCCTGATATTGATTTCAAAAAGATCAAACTGAACTATCAGATGAGGGCTGTATTTGAAATAAAATAAATATAAATGACAGATCCTGTTTAAGCAGGAGGATACCTCCTGCTTAAATTCAAATAAAGGAATGCACTCTCAGCAAAAAGAACCCAGAACCGACATCGTACCTTCTAAAAAGAAGATACTTTACACTATAAAGAATGATCTGCGTGATTACCTTTTGAAATGGGATCGTGAAGTCAAGCTTCCGGTACAATATTCTGATCTGCTACGATTTAATCTGAGCACGCCCCTGCGCGATAAAGAGGGGAAAGATACACTCTGGCATACGGTTTATTATGATGAAAGCGAGATGAAGGAGCTGTTTCCTAATCTCACTTATATTTATGCCCTGATGAATACCGATGGGGATATGGCGGTAATGGAGCATCTGTCGGTTGCCCGGATTGATTACTGTACATTCGCCAATACAAGGCCATTCCGCGTTCGTATCATCAATAAGTTAAATGATAATTACGATCATTTTTACATCAAGATAGCCGATGCTTCACGGGTTTACGGACTTGAGCTGGAGCATATTCTTTCACCAAACAGGATAAAATACCTGACAGATGGCAATACTCTGATCGAGGAACATATTCCGGGATTACCGGGGGATGAATTTATTGCGCGTCGTATCAGCGGATCAAAATTCAATCAGATCAGAATCTGTAAAGAGTTCGTCAAATTCAATGAACGTTGTTTTGTAAGGCTTCTGGGCGATATGCGTTCCTATAACTTTGTAGTGGATATCACTCCGGATATTGAAGGAAATCAATATCGCTTCAGGGCAATTGATTTTGACCAGCAATCTTATGAAGGAAGATTAAAAATGTATTTGCCACATTACTTCAAAGAAAATCTTCCGTTGGTGCAGCTCGGTATGCAGCATATGGATGTAACAACCATGCGTCAGTATCAGGAAGAAGAACGGAGTCTGATTGCCACCAGATTCAGATCCGGTTATTACCGG
>JBAZHY010000173.1:0-5090 GCA_041652175.1 Pedobacter sp. | reverse complement strand
CATTTTTTCAATGAATCAAAAGTTCATTATAAAACTTGAAAAGGGAGTATTTGAACAGGTCTATAAGATATCAGAAATGGATGTTCCGGATGGAGTGAATGGTGTATTTAAAATTTTAGACGAAAGTTTTATGAAAAATGCCTCAGAACGTTTCGGGCAAATGAGAAGCGATTTTAATGAAGCATTCAAAAGATACGAACTGTAAGATGATATAACTAACTGATTTTCAATAGTAAAATATCCAAAACAAAATTTAATTTGGTAAATATGTATACATTAATATACATATTTACTGTTTTATGTAAATATTAAATTTATTAAAAATACATTAATCAATTGATAATTAAGTAATTATAAAATTAAACAGAATATTATTTTGTTAATGAAAATGCCAAATTTATGGTAAGTAATGTAATTTCTTCAATAATTTAAAACTGTTTAAAAGCAAAATAATTTTTCTTATTTTTGACTTATGGAACATATTAAATCACCTCGTTTTATTGTATTAAGCTTATTGGTTATTGCAGCGGCATCAACCCGGGCATTACCCTACCTACTTCCTGATATGTGGAATTTTTCAGCAGTAGGTGCATTGGCAATTTTTGCCGGAGCTCAATTCGAGGATAAGCGTTTTGCTTTCCTTATGCCAATTGCTGCGATGGCAATATCTGATATCTTCATTGGTAATGGTTTCAGCATTTTGGTTTACAGCGGGTTTGCTGCAATGGTAGCCTGCGGGTTTCTGATCAGAAACAAAATCAGTTCATTGAATATATTACTTGCTTCCTTTGTAAGTGCAGGGGTTTTCTTTTTGATTACAAATTTTGCTTTCTTTTATCCAAGCACTTTATATCCAAGAAATATTTCAGGAATACTGACTTCATATGCTGCAGGACTTCCTTTTTTCAGAAATATGCTGATCAGTAACATTTTATTTTCTGCTGTTCTTTTCGGAAGTTTTTATCTTCTTTCGAAGCGTTTCCCCGCATTGGTAAAGGCATAAGAAATATTAAATTCTAATAAAAAAGCCCGACTGGTATTTTCCAATCGGGTTTTTTTATTCGTCAATTTCCATTAGACGGTTCACTAATTCAGGCACACCCGAAATAGCTTTATCTTTAACTGTATCAAAATTTCTCACTGAATTCACAGACACATTAGGATCAACCAGGTATTTTGCGGCCATTGGTGGTACCATATCCAAAAGACCCGCAGCCGGATAAACTTGCAGAGAAGTTCCAATGACAATAAATATATCAGCATACCTGCATAATTGTGCTGCAGATTCGATCATCGGCACAGCTTCACCAAACCATACTACATGTGGCCTGAGTTGTGAACCTAATTCACAATACTCTCCCATTCTTATTTCTGAGTCCATAATATCATAGGTCAGATCAGGATTCAAATCTGATTGTGATTTTGTTATTAAACCATGAAGATGGATAATATTTGCAGAACCTGCCCTTTCATGAAGATCATCAATATTCTGAGTTATAATGGTTACCTCATATCTTTTCTCAAGTTCTACCAGAGCATAATGTGCAGCATTGGGTTCAGCTTCAAGTACGGCCTTTCTGCGTTCGTTATAAAAACTTTGCACAAGTTCGGGGTTTCTACGCCATGCCTCAGGAGTAGCTACATCATAAATGTTATAGCCTTCCCATAATCCGTCTGAATCTCTGAATGTTTTTAGTCCGCTATCTGCAGAAATACCTGCACCCGTTAATACAACAAGCTTTTTCATGTATTTTTTAAAAAATATCCAGATAAATAAAACCGCTTTCTTCGGTTTTGTCAATTTGCCTTATGTTTAACGGTTTAAACACTATCTCTCCTGTTTTAAAGGTTATTTGATCATTGAATACCGGACCATCATAACAAAAGGTATGGTATTCTCCATTTTCACCGAAGGGATCAGCTACTGATGGTAATTTGTCGAAAAAATCAGAATCTAATTGTCTTCCAATCCAATCCATCCCTAATCCCCCGGATTGAACGCAACAGGTGATGGCCCGAAATCCGGCATTCGTAAATTCTGTCACAAGCTGACTGGCAGGGATCTTCCATAAAGGGAAATGTACCTTTAAGCCTGCCTTATGAGCTAGATTTTCACGATACTTTCGTAAATCATCCAGAAAAATATCCCCGAATGCAAGGATATCTATTCCTTTATTTCTTAATTCTCCGCATAATTCCAGAAATGCTTTCTCATAAGAGTTATTATCCGGATCATCAGGAACCCACATTTTAATGAGAGGGATACCGGTTTGTTTGGATTGTCTGTCCAGCATACTTTCAGAGATCCCATGCATGGAAATTCGTTTATATCGCTCATTAAGTGTTGTAACCAGAGCCACAACTTCTATTTCGGGATCCTGCTTTAACTTGTTTAAAGCCATCGCCGAATCTTTACCTGCACTCCAGAAAAGCACTGCTCTTGTCATCATTCAATCTGCTTGAAACAAAAATAGCGATGAATATTTATCCACCGCTATTTATAATGCATACAATTATTAATTATTTGATATCTAATCTGAATCCGGCATTAAAATTTATTCCCCTGGTTTGATAACCTGAATATTCGACATAATTTTCATCCAGCAAATTCTTTATATCACTGAATAATGTCAGCTTATTAAGAGGCTTATATTGAATATAGGCATCTATTAAATTAAATGAGCCCAGATCTGCTTCAACTGTTTTAAAACTGGAACCATCAAAATACCTGTCCCTGCGCTCTCCTGTATGTTTATAGATGAGATTCATACTAATTTTAGGGCTAATTTCAATGCCTGCATTAAGTCCGTAAGAATGTTTTGGTCTTCTGAATAAGTTATTAAATTCATTTGAAGGCGTCCTTACTTTACCATCCACAAAAGCATAATAGGCATTCAGGTTCAATATAGAAATTGGTTTTATTCCAAGTTCTGCTTCAAAGCCTTTATCTTTTTGAAAATTCTGGTTAATATATCCGAATCTGCCTGCTGAAATTTGTCCGAAGTCAATGACATTATCAATATCTCTCTTAAAGTAGGATAAAGATAAGTTTAGTTTATGTGAAAAATTTAAGTCGAAGCCGGCCTCATAACTTGCAGATGTTTCAGGCTCTAAGGCAATATTCCCATAATCTGAAAATAATTGATAAAGTGATGGAACACGATAAGCTGATGATATATTAACGAAAACCTTGTATTTATCTGCAATCAAATAGGAAGGGTTAATTGTGTAAGTTAGGTTTGTACCATATTCACTATGACTGTTGAATCTTCCGCCAATCTCTGCCTGAAAGCCTTTTCCGGATCTCATAAAGACGGAACTATACAAACTTTTAATATTGTTTTGTGCAAATAATGGCGCACTGTATGGATTATACTGATCTGTTTTCAGGTTTCTGTAGGAAATGCCACTTGCCAGATCAATAAAATCGTTAAATGCATAATTAAAATTAGTTTCAATATGGGTTATATCCCCGCCGTTATTTGTCTTTGATCCCTGATTATTATATTGGTTCTGGACACTATTCTGATTAATACTAAAATTTAATGCACCTTTGTTAAGATCTAATTTAGCTCCCAATCCGGCAACGAACGCAGATTTACTGTAAGTATAGTTTTTAGCATCAGAGAATGCTCCATTATCTAAATCTGCTGAATTATTGTTTGCCTGAAAATTTCCTCTTAACGAGAGCTTATTACTTACCTTATGCCCTAGATTGAATAAAAATGATTTTTGATGAAAGCCATCTTTGTCAAATCCCGGTTGCCCGTTTGCAGGGGCTGCTGAAGAAAAGTTTTTTGAATCAAAATTGGAAGCATTAATTGAAACTGAAGTACCCTTGATTTGTCCGTTTAAGCCTAACGCTTGTTTGTAACTATCATACGATCCGGCTGTTCCTAATAAATTTGCAGTTAATTCACCATTTCCTTTTTTAGTAATGATATTGATTACACCTGCAACAGCATCTGATCCGTACAAGGTTGAGTTGCCACCTTTCAGGATCTCTATCCTTTCAATTTGATCAATTGAAATAGCCGAAATATTATATTCTCCCGAAATTTCTGATGCATCATTAACCGGAATTCCGTCAATCAAAATGAGTGTATTAGCTGCGCTGGCTCCACGCATGTAAACCGCTTTCACATCAACCGGATTCCCTCCGTTTCCACCAATGGTTAAGCCTGCAACATTGTTTAAAAGTTCAGGCAGGGTTCTCCCCTGACTTCTGCTGATAGTTTCAGCGTTAATCACTCTTACTACTTTTCCAATTTCGGATATCCGCTTAGGAGACCTGCTGGCAGTTACCACTACTTCATCGAGCATTGCACCCGGTTTTTCCTGTGCAAGAATATTGCCGCTAAGCAATACCAATTGTGTAAGTCCAAGACCAACACTAACATAAAGTTTTTTTGTTTTCATTTTGTTGTGAGTTTTGTCTCACAGCAAACAGATAATAAAGGAAAATCAGAAATAAGATTATCTTAATCGAAAATCTTTCTCCAAGCCTCAATCCCCGAAAGCTATGAATTGTTTATGCATTGGCAGGTCTTCTGACTTACTCCTGTTTATCCTGCCTTCCCATACCGATTTGGGATCAGTACAGTGGCTAAATCAGGATAACCATTATGGAGAACACAGCAGCGGGACTGTCCGGGATTCTAACCCGGTTCCCTTTTAATTCCGATAGTGAAACCGGAAACCAAATGCGTTGCAAATATAGAAGATCAGACGAATTATTCAAATCCTTTTCTTGATCTGCATTTTATCAGCTCAGATTGTTTATTTTTAGACAAATACCGGAGGTTAATTAAATTTGAATTATTCGTGTCACTATTGATGACATAATCAGAATTGAACCATTATATGAAAGAATTGCCTTTAACAATTAAGCGATCGATTGAATTATTAGGTATCTGTTTGCTCGGAGCAATTCTTGCTATCGGACAAAATATTATTATGCCGGTACTGCTGGCTTTTTTTCTAAGTATCGTATTGCTGCCAATTTATAGATTTCTCAGATCTAAAAAATTTCCTGAAATTATTGCGATAGTATTACCGATTCTCCTCGGTGCTGTTTTTATTTTAATGGT
>JBAZHY010000172.1:0-5092 GCA_041652175.1 Pedobacter sp. | reverse complement strand
AATGGAAAGAAAGTCTTACGCAACAGCATTACGAACCATTTTTATCAGAAAAATATCTTTCGAATTTATTCATTACCGCACCTTTTGAAATCCCAACATTGAATGATCTCGGATTCGAAGATTCTGACTTTCATTTTCCGGATATCAATTTATCAGAAGAGAGGATCAGGGAATATCATAAATATCGGAATCTACCCTCAGTTGATGGAACGAGTATGGCCAGCGTAAATCTCCGATTTGGTACGATAAGCATCAGACATTTAGTTAAATTAGCTATCAGATTAAATGAACAATGGTTAAATGAGTTAATCTGGAGGGAGTTCTTTATGATGATTCTTTACCATTTTCCTAATGTTGTACATGAGAGTTTTAAGAAAAAATATGATCAGGTTAAATGGATAAATAATGAAGAAGAATTCAAAAAATGGTGCAGGGGAGAAACCGGCTATCCAATGGTTGATGCCGGAATGAAGCAACTTAACGAAACCGGATTCATGCATAACAGGGTACGAATGATAACAGCCGGATTTCTATGTAAGCATTTGTTGATAGATTGGAGATGGGGAGAATCTTATTTTGCAGAAAAATTACTTGATTTCGATCTCTCCGCAAATAATGGTAACTGGCAATGGGCAGCCGGAAGCGGATGTGATGCCGCCCCATATTTTAGAATATTTAACCCGACAGCACAAAGGCTTAAATTTGATCCTGAATTTTCTTATATTAAAAGATGGTTACCTGATTTTGAAGTCAATTATATTGCCCCGATGATTGAACATAATTTCGCCAGAAAAAGAGCCATCGAAGCTTATAAGCTGGCAGTATCGGAATAGAATTATTTGAATAAGCCGGTTTCCTTCATTTTCCTTTTTATTTCAAGAAAAAGACTATCATTCCGCCTGAATATTTTTCCTTCATAGCCTTATAAACCATGAAAATTACTAACTTCGCAGTTAGGTAAATTTGAATATTTTTTACAGACAAACCAATACCTGCCTGAGAATTTGAACAATTAATCAGAACCAATTATAACATGGCTGAAGATACAGAAAATGATAATTTAATACCCGAGAACGATAGAATAATCCCAATTAATATTGAAGAGGAGATGAAATCTGCATACATCGACTATTCGATGTCTGTGATCGTTTCCAGAGCCCTACCGGATGTTCGCGACGGACTTAAACCTGTTCATCGCAGAGTACTTTATGGCATGCTCGATTTGGGTGTTACCAGTACCAAACCTCATAAAAAATCTGCACGTATTGTGGGTGATGTATTAGGTAAGTATCATCCACATGGTGACTCTTCAGTTTATTTTGCCATGGTTCGTATGGCACAAGAGTGGAGTTTACGTTATCCAATGGTTGACGGACAAGGAAACTTTGGATCTATCGACGGAGATTTCCCTGCAGCAATGCGTTACACAGAAGCCCGTCTGAAAAAGATTGCTGAAGAAATGCTGGCAGATATTAATAAAGATACCGTTGATTTCCAGCTGAATTTTGATGATACATTAGATGAACCAACAGTTCTTCCTTCCCGTATTCCTAATTTACTGGTCAATGGAGCATCAGGTATTGCTGTAGGTATGGCTACCAATATGCCTCCGCATAATCTTACCGAATCTGTAAATGCAACAATTGCTTATATTGAGAATAACGAAATTACCATTGCAGAATTAATGCAGCATATTAAAGCTCCTGATTTTCCAACCGGAGGTATCATATATGGCTATTCCGGAGTTCAGGAGGCATTTGAAACAGGTCGTGGCCGTATTATTATGCGTGCCAAAGCTGAAATTGAAGTTTATGGAAGCGATCGGGAGCGGATCATTGTAAACGAAATTCCGTATCAGGTAAATAAGTCTACAATGATTGAGCAGACTGCAGGCCTTGTAAACGATAAGAAAATCGAAGGAATTTCAGAGATCAGGGATGAGTCTGACAGAGATGGAATGCGTATTGTTTATGAGATTAAACGCGATGCAAATGCTTCAATCGTATTAAATAATTTATTTAAATATACCGCATTACAAACTTCGTTCAGTGTAAACAATATTGCACTGGTACATGGAAGGCCAATGATGCTTAATCTGAAGGATCTGATCAGGCATTTTGTTGATCATCGGCATGAAGTAGTAATCCGGAGAACTAAATTTGACCTTTCAGAAGCAGAAAAAAGAGCTCATATTCTCGAAGGATTACTGATTGCCTTAGATCATCTTGATGAGGTAATCAAGTTGATTCGTGCTTCAAACAGTCCGGACGATGCGCGGATCGGTTTGATGGAAAGCTTTAATCTGTCTGATCTTCAGGCAAGGGCTATTCTCGATATGACACTACGCCGTTTAACCGGACTTGAGCGTGATAAGATCAAAGAAGAATATGCGGAGCTAATGAATACCATTGAATACTTAAAATCTGTTCTGGCTGACGAAGGTTTGCGTATGCGTATTATTACTGATGAACTTATTGAAATCAGGGATAAGTTTGGTGATGAAAGACGTACTTCAATAACCCATTCTGCGGAAGATATGCGTATGGAAGACTTCATCGTAGACGAGGAAGTTGTAATAACCATTTCACACGAAGGCTATATTAAACGTACTCCGTTAACAGAGTATCGTAAGCAGGGCAGAGGTGGAAAGGGTTCTATGGGATCACAATCAAGAGATAAAGATTTTATAGAGCATATGCTGATTGCCTCTAACCACAACTATATGCTGTTCTTTACTGAAACTGGTAAATGTTTCTGGCTCAGGGTTTTCGAGATCCCGGAGGGCACCAGAACCAGTAAGGGAAGAGCAATTCAAAATGTGATTAATATTCCGAAAGAAGAAAATATCAAAGCTTATATTAAAGTTGTAAATCTAAAAGATCAGGATTATCTGAACAACAACTTTATCATTATGTGTACCAAAAAAGGTACTATTAAAAAGACATCGCTGGAAGCATATTCACGTCCTCGTGCAAATGGCATCAATGCAATTAATATTAATGAAGGCGATCAATTACTGGAGGCTTGTCTGACTAACGGAGAAAGTGAAATTGTAATGGCACTACGTTCAGGAAGAGCTATACGCTTTAATGAATCTACTGTACGTCCAATGGGCAGAACTGCTACCGGAGTACGTGGCGTTACCCTTGCTCATGGTAAAGATGAAGTGGTAGGTATGATAAGTATTAATAATCCTGATGTAACAGTTTTAGTAGTTTCTGAAAATGGTTATGGTAAACGTACTGATATTGACGATTATCGCGTTACTAACAGAGGAGGTAAGGGAGTTAGAACGATTAACGTAACGGATAAAACGGGTGAGCTTATAGCCATTAAGGATGTTACCGATAACGATGATCTGATGATCATCAATAAGTCTGGGATTGTAATCAGAATTGGAGTAGGTGATCTTCGTGTAATGGGAAGAGCAACTCAGGGTGTAAAGTTAATCACTCTGAAGGGTGATGATTCGATTGCCTCAATTGCAAAAGTTGAACGTGAAGAGGAAGATGAAGATAATGAGACCGGAGCAGAAGAAGGTACAGTTAATGATTCAGAAGACATTGTTCCTGAAAATGAATAAATAAAATATGAATAAAATATTCATAACCCTTGCGGTCATTATATGTCTGAGTCCTGTTTTTGCAAGGGCTCAGACGCCTATTACTAAGGATGCAATGAATAATTTTGCGCAGTATACCTCCAGTAAGGATGTTAAAAAACTCGAGAATGCCCGCAAACTCATTGATGATGCCTATAAGACCAAATCAGATTCTAATGCATTTAAAAATAATCTGATTCGTACCCTGGTTTACTCAACACTGGCAAGAGTTGATTCAAACCTTAAGTATTCCTATAAAAAAGATCCCCTGGAAGTTGCACTTCATTCGTTTAAATTTATTAATAGCTCAAAATACAAAGAAGATGCAACTGCTGAAATAACTTATATTGAGGCACAACTGCGGCAAACTTACCTGTACAGAGCTAATACTTCCTTTAAAAACAGGAAATACACTGATGCTTTGAAGTATTTCACTATTCTGGATTCTATTGATAAAGACAACTTATCTATTACACATAACCTTGCATTACTCTGTCAGGAACTTGGGTATTACCAGAGATCTACAAGTTATTATGAAAAACTTATTGCTAAAAGACCCAAACCCGAATATTATATGGTATTGGCAAACATCTATGAAACATTAAATGATGAGAAAAATACCGTTCGGGTTTTAAGCGAAGGCAGTAATACCTATCCGGCAAACCGTGATCTTGTTTTTAAACTATTGAATATTCTTCTCAATAGAAATGAATACGATAATATTATTAATTTCACCAGCCAGGCTTTAAAATTAGATGAAAATAATATCAATTTAAACTATTTAGCAGGCTTTTCGTATGAAATGACTGGTAATATCACCAAGGCCGAAGAATATTATAAAGCAATATTAAATATCAATCCGAACAATTATGAAGCAAATTATGCGTTAGGATTACTTTATTTAAATTTATATCTAAAAGACAAAGGGAAAGACAATCTAATGTATTTAGCGAAATTTTATTTGACAAAGGCAAATGAAATAGATCCATATGAACTAAAATCACTTACATCCTTGTCTATTTTATATAAACATAATGGCGAAACAACAGAATTACAAAAAATCAATAACAGAATAAACCAACTCAAATTAAATTAAATAACATGAAAATTAAATCTTTCATTTTAGCGGCTGTTTTTTCAGCTTCTACCTTAATTGCTTTTGCACAGAAAGGGGAGGTTACCAGTGCTAAAACTAACTATGAAAAATTCCTGGGCTTAAAGGAAGCTAATTCAATGCTGTTAGCAATCCCTAATTTAACCAGTGCAAAAGCATCTGTTGATAAAGCTGTAGTTCATCCTAAAACATTAGAAGATCCTACAGCCTGGACTTACAAAGCTATGATTTATGGAGAATTAGCTTTGTTAGATACAGTTCCTGCTACCTCTAAACCATTAATTGAAGAAGCTAAAGCTGCTCATAAAAAAGCCGTTGAATTAGATAAAGCCGGAGAGAACAAAGCCAATCTTGATAATGTATCAAGTTCGATTTTT
>JBAZHY010000171.1:0-5092 GCA_041652175.1 Pedobacter sp. | reverse complement strand
CAGGTGCAACAATTGTATGCGGCGACTCGCATACCTCAACACATGGTGCATTTGGTGCAATTGCTTTTGGTATCGGTACTTCTGAAGTTGAAATGGTTCTGACTACACAGTGTATCATGCAGCCTAAGCCAAAGAAGATGAGAATCAATATCAATGGCCAATTAGGTAAAGGAGTAACACCAAAAGATGTTGCCCTATTCATTATTTCGCAGTTAAGTACTTCAGGTGCTACCGGTTATTTTGTAGAATATGCCGGTGAGGTGTTTGAGGACATGACTATGGAAGGCCGGATGACTGTATGTAACCTGAGTATCGAAATGGGTGCAAGAGGTGGTATGATTGCTCCTGACGAAACGACCATCAATTATGTAAAAGGCCGCGAGTTCAGTCCGAAAGGCGAAGCCTGGGATAAAGCACTTGCCTATTACAAGAGTTTAAAAACTGATGCAGATGCTGTATTTGATAAGGAATATACATTTGATGGTTCTAAAATAGAGCCGATGATCACCTATGGTACTAACCCTGGAATGGGAATGGGTATCACCCACTCTATTCCAAATGCAGAAGAAGTTGAAGGTGGTGCTGCAACCTATGCCAAATCATTGAACTACATGGGTTTCCATGAAGGTGAAGCTATGATGGGGAAAAAGGTTGATTATGTATTTATCGGAAGCTGTACCAATGGAAGGATTGAGGACTTCAGGGCTTTTGCTTCTATTGTTAAAGGAAGAAAGAAAGCAGATCATGTTACTGCATGGCTGGTACCCGGATCGCATATCGTTGAGAAGCAGATCCAGGATGAAGGGCTGTTAGATATCTTCATAGAAGCCGGATTTACACTTCGTCAGCCGGGTTGTTCAGCATGTCTGGCAATGAACGATGACAAGATTCCTGCAGGAAAATATGCAGTAAGTACTTCTAACAGAAACTTCGAAGGACGTCAGGGTCCGGGTTCAAGAACCATGCTTGCCAGTCCGCTGGTAGCTGCTGCAGCTGCAGTAACCGGAGTTGTCACTGATCCGAGAACACTTTTATAATAACCAGCGAAATTTCGCATAAAGACATAAAAATGGCATACGATAAATTCAATATATTAAAAAGTACAGCGGTTCCATTGCCAATTGAAAACGTGGATACCGACCAGATCATCCCTGCACGGTTCTTAAAAGCAACTGAGCGTGTTGGTTTTGGAGATAATCTGTTCCGCGACTGGAGATTTAACTCTGATAATACCCCAAAGGCTGAATTCGTACTGAACAACCCTCTTTATAGCGGTAAAATACTTGTAGGTGGTAAGAACTTTGGTTCAGGATCATCCAGGGAACATGCTGCATGGGCTATTTATGATTATGGATTCAGATGTGTTGTTTCAAGTTTCTTTGCAGATATTTTCAAAAATAACTGTCTGAACATTGGTGTTTTACCCGTTCAGGTCAGTCCTGAATTTGCTGAAAAGATCTTTCGTGCGATCGAAAAAGATCCAAAAACTGAAATTGAGGTGAACCTGCCAGAGCAAAGCATTACAATTCTTGCCAGCGGCGATAAAGAATCATTCGATATTTCTTCATACAAAAAAGATAATATGATAAATGGTTTCGATGATATCGACTATCTGGTAAATATGAAACCGGAAATACAGCAATTTGCTTCTAATCTTCCTTTATAAGCAACCATATTCATGGAAAAAAGGAAAATAGAAATAATGGATACTACACTCCGGGATGGTGAACAGACCTCCGGGGTTTCATTTTCCATATCAGAAAAACTGACAATCACTCAGCTTCTGCTGGAAGAGTTACGTGTTGACCGGGTAGAAATAGCATCTGCAAGGGTGTCTGAAGGAGAGTTTGCATCAGTAAAAGCAGTTATGGACTGGGCTGGTATCTATGGTTTTACCGATAAGATAGAAGTTCTCTCCTTTGTTGATCAGGGAGTTTCTATAGAGTGGATGGCAAAAGCCGGTGTCAGGGTTCAGAATTTACTGACCAAGGGGTCAATGAACCATCTTACCCATCAGTTAAAGAAAACACCGGAACAACATTTTTCAGAAATTCAGACGATTATCAAATCAGCTTCTGAAAAAGGTATTGTCAGTAATATCTATCTTGAAGACTGGAGCAATGGAATGCGCAATTCTCAGGAGTATGTTTATCAATACCTGGATTTTCTTTCCACTCAGCCGGTTAAAAGAATTTTATTGCCCGATACTTTAGGAGTTTTAACTCCCTGTGAGACGTTTAAATACATTTCGGAAATTAAAGCACGTTATCCTAAAATTCATTTTGATTTCCATGCTCATAATGATTATGATCTGGCTAATGCCAATATTCTTGAGGCGCTGAAGGCCGGTGCGGATGGTTTGCACTTAACTGTTAATGGTATGGGCGAACGCGCAGGTAATGCATCTATTGCCAGTGCGGTTGCTGTAATCAATGACTTTCTTCCGGAAGTACAAATTAATGTAAAAGAAGAAGCAATCTATACCGTAAGCAAACTGGTTGAAACTTTTTCAGGTATTCGCATTCCTTCCAACAAACCAATTATTGGTGAGAATGTATTTACTCAAACTGCAGGTATCCATGCTGATGGGGATAATAAAAATAACCTTTATTTCAACGACCTTCTTCCCGAACGTTTCGGAAGAACCCGAACCTATGCTTTAGGCAAGACATCAGGAAAGGCGAATATTGAAAAAAATCTTCAGGAACTCGGGCTGAAACTCAGTGATGAAGATCTGAAAAAAGTTACCCAGCGCGTAATTGAGTTGGGAGACATGAAGGAAACTGTTACAAAAGAAGATTTACCATATATTATTTCTGATGTACTGAACAGCCCTACTGCTTCTGATAAGGTTATAATTGAATCTTATGTTTTAACCCATTCAAAAGGATTAAGACCATCGGCAACAATCAGTGTACGTATAGACGGAAAACACTTTGAAGAAAATGCACAGGGAGACGGTCAGTTTGATGCTTTTATGAAAGCACTGGAAAAAGTATATGCTAAACAGAAGACAGATCTTCCTAAACTCATAGATTATGCTGTGCGTATAGCGCCAGGAAGTAATTCAGACGCTTTGTGTGAAACCATCATCACCTGGGAAACCGATTCCAAAAAATTTATTACCCGTGGACTCGATTCAGACCAGACAGTATGTGCAATTAAAGCCACACAAAAAATGCTTAATATAATTTAGTTGTTAGTTATTAGTTGTTAGTAATTAGACATTCTTAATTTTTAATTCTTAATTCTTAATTGAAAAGTATAATTCAAAAAAAATGAAATTAAATATCGCCCTTTTAGCCGGAGATGGAATCGGACCTGAAGTAATTGATCAGGCAGTTAAGGTTTGTAATGCAGTAGCCAAAAAATTTGATCATGAGATCAGCTGGACTTCAGCAATTACCGGTGCTTGTGCAATTGATGCTGTAGGTGAACCTTATCCTGATTCAACCCATGAAATCTGTATGGCTGCTGATGCCATTTTATTTGGGGCAATCGGCGATCCTAAATACGACAATGATCCCAAGGCTCCGGTTCGTCCTGAGCAGGGTTTATTATTAATGCGCAAAAAACTGGGTTTGTTTGCCAATGTGCGTCCAACCTTTACATTCCCTTCATTGATTGACAAATCCCCATTAAAAAGAGAACGTATCGAAGGTACAGACCTCATTATTCTTCGTGAGCTGACCGGTGGTATTTACTTCGGCGAGCGCGGCAGGAAAGACAATGGCAATACAGCCTTTGATACCTGTACTTATACCCGTGAAGAAATTGTTCGTCTGGCGAAACTTGGTTTCGAAATGGCTATGAAGAGATCTAAAAGATTATGCTGCGTTGATAAGGCAAACGTATTGGAAAGCTCACGTCTGTGGAGGGAAACAGTTCAGTCTATGGAAAAAGACTATCCTGAAGTTACTGTTTCCTACGAATTTGTAGATGCTGTAGCAATGCGTCTGGTACAATGGCCAAGTTCATATGATGTAATGATCACTGAAAACCTGTTTGGCGATATTTTAACCGATGAGGCTTCAGTAATTTCAGGATCAATGGGATTAATGCCTTCGGCATCTATCGGCCTTCACACCTCTTTATTTGAGCCTATACACGGTTCTTACCCGCAGGCTGCAGGAAAAGATATTGCCAATCCACTGGCTACAGTATTATCTGCAGCTATGATGTTTGAAGATGCTTTCGGACTGAAGGAAGAGGCTGAACTAATCAGACAGGTTGTAAACAAATCACTTGCAGAGGGAGTCGTTACAGAAGATCTGTCAGGAGAAAACAAAGCTTATAAAACCAGTGAAGTCGGCGACTGGCTGGCCAAAAATATCTGATCAGAATTATTGATAATAAAAAAAGGATTGTGATATGGTATCGCAATCCTTTTTTTATGCCCTCATTTGAATTAATCAAATTCGAGGTAGTGTGTGATTATCACCTGAACCTTCTGACCTTTATTATAAATTCCCGGTTTAGAATTTATTGCCACTATCAAAATTCCCTCTCTTTCGAGTAAGAGTTCTTCATAAAAACCTTTAAAGAAAATATCCCTGACATAATAGGCCTTACTACTCCAGCTGCTTTTGAGCTGAACCCATTCAGGATAAATCAACACAAAAGGTTTCCGGGATTTAATCCCCATCAATCTTGCCTCCTCTGCCGGCAGAAAAAAAGCATTACCCAGCAATCTGGCCGAATAAATATGTGAAGGATTGGAATAGATATCTGAAGGTCTGCCGGATTCAATCAATTTTCCTTCTCTCAGGATAAGCATTTTGTCTGCAAGGGTCAAACCATCCACAGGATCATGAGAAACCATGATGATAGTTATTCCAAGCTTTTCAGACAGATTTTTAAGATCGGTACGGAATTGAGATTTTAACACCGCATCCAACTGACTGAAAGGTTCATCTAATAATAACACCTCAGGTTCGGTAATTATAGCTCTTGCGAGTGCAACGCGCTGCTGTTCACCACCACTCAGTTCAACCGCTCTTTTGTTTGCCAGATGCCCGATCCCAAGCAAATCCATAATTTTTGAACTAAGCTCCTCCTTTCTTTTAATGTCTCATTGGAAAGCATGGAGGCA
>JBAZHY010000170.1:0-5109 GCA_041652175.1 Pedobacter sp. | reverse complement strand
GAAAGTTTCAGACAAATTACCGTTAGCCAATGTAGCCCCTCTGCTTTGTGCAGGTATAACCACCTATTCCCCTCTAAAGCATTGGAATGTAAAAAAGGGGGATAAACTGGCAGTTCTTGGATTAGGCGGCCTGGGACATATGGCAGTTAAACTGGCATCCTCTATGGGTGCTGAAGTAACAGTCCTCAGCCGTTCTAAAGGTAAAGAAGCAGATGCTCAACGATTGGGCGCCCGACATTTTAAAATCACAACAGACCCTGGGAATATGAAGTCAATGGCAAACAGCTTCGATTATATCATTGATACTGTTTCGGCTGATCATAATTACAATGAATATCTTGCTTTATTACGCACCAATGGTGTAATGGTATTACTTGGAGCTCCACCAAATCCGGCTGATGTTTCTGCTTTCAAATTAATTGGCGGCCGCCGCAGTCTGGTTGGTTCACTCGTCGGTGGTATTAAAGAAACTCAGGAAATGTTAGACTATTGTGCTGAGCATCATATTTCTTCTGATATTGAACTGATCACGATGGATCAGATCAATGAAGCTTATGAGCGCACCCTGGCCGGAGACGTTAAATACCGCTTTGTAATTGATATGCAATCGCTTCAATAAACATTGTTTAAACTTCATAAAATCATTAATTTGCATCAAACCCTCTAAAAACACAAATAAAATGAATAAGAAATTTCCATTATTTTTAAGTGCAGCTGCAGTAATATTCTCTGCAATCAGCCTTAAAGCCAATGCCGGAACCGGCATAATATCAACTCAGGATACCACCAATTCACCGGTTGAGAAATTACCACCAAATAACAGCTATTCTCCGGCTTTCAAAGGTCAGACCAGAATTGCCGGAGTAAAAACCAAAACTGCATTAGACGTAAAAGTCCTCGCCGAAGGTTTGAAAAGACCTTGGGGAATGACTATTCTTCCTGATGGCCGTATCCTGCTTACTGAAAAAACCGGGACAATGAGAATTGTTACTACCACAGGAACGGTTAGCCAACCGATTACCGGATTGCCTGAAGTCAATTCAGGCGGCCAGGGAGGTTTACTCGGTCTTACCATTGATCCCGCATTCGCAAAGAACAGAATTGTTTACTGGACTTTCTCCGAAAAAACAAGTACCGGAAATCTGACGGCCGTTGCCAAAGGAACTCTTTCTGCAGATGAAAAAAGGATAGAGAACGTGAACGTGATTTACAGGGCAGATCCTGCCCATCCAAGTATGGGACATTATGGTGGCCGCATCCTGGTTGATAAAACCGGAAATTTACTGGTTACAACAGGAGAGCGTTCTTCGTTGGAAACCAGACCTCAGGCTCAGTTCCTGACCTCAGCAAATGGAAAAGTATTACGGATTACGAAAGATGGAAAGCCTGCTCCGGGCAATCCGGTATGGAAAGAAGCCGGTGCAAAACCTGAAATCTACTCATACGGTCACCGAAACGTTCAGAATCTGGCCTTTCATCCTGTAACCGGGGATATATGGACTGCCGAATTTGGTCCGATGGGTGGCGATGAGTTAAACCTGGTTAAGCCTGGTAAAAATTATGGCTGGCCAACTATTAGTTACGGAATGGAATACAGCGGTGCTAAAATTGGCGAAGGTATAACACAAAAAGAAGGCTTGGAACAGCCGGTTTACTATTGGAATCCGTCCATTTCCCCAAGTGGAATGTCATTCTACTCAGGAAATATGATCCCTGAATGGAAAAACAACCTGTTTATTGGTGCGCTTAGCGGTAAACACATTCTGAGATTAATTATAAAAAACAACAAAGTTGTTGGTGAAGAAAGATTACTTGCTGATCAAAACCAACGCTTCAGATCAACAATCCAGGGTAAAGACGGAGCTTTGTATGCTATTACTGATGAGGGAAGGCTTTACAGAATAGCAAAAAAGTAATTTATCTTCATTTTTAAACAAAAAACCGGAATCATATCCGGTTTTTTGTTTTTAGGCCTTTATAAGGATATATTTTTCATTTAAATTCATCATATTTATTGCCAGTACAATTCAGGAGCATAACAAATAAATGAGATCAATTACCTTAATCATTCTAACAGCCTGTACAGGTTTAATACTAATCCCATCCACTATTTTTTCTCAGGAAAATAACTTCAAGAATTATACACAGGATCTGCAGGGAACAGATCTGAAATTTGACATGATCGCTATTCAGGGCGGTGAGTTTATGATGGGTAGTCCCGCCTCAGAACCCGGGCGTCATGAGGATGAAGGCCCGCAGCATAAAGTTCAGCTCAGCCCTTTCTGGATGAGCAAATTTGAAGTCACCTGGGATCTTTATGAACCATTTGTTTATAAAAATCAGGAAACAAGGATCAGCAAAACTGCCCTCAGCCAGGAGGTAGACGCCCTTACCCGGCCTACTAAACCCTATGTTGATATGACCTGGGGAATGGGAAAAGAAGGATTTCCGGCTATCGGCATGACACAATACTCAGCCATTCGGTTCTGTAAATGGCTATACACACGTACAGGTGAATTTTACAGACTTCCTACAGAGGCCGAATGGGAATATGCCTGCCGGGCAGGTACCAATAGCCCCTACTCTTTTGGCAAGCCGGGTGAAATCAGTGAATATGCCTGGTATAAAGCAAACAGCGACAATAAAACACATCCGGTTGGAAGTAAAAAACCTAATCCCTGGGGGCTTCATGATATGCATGGCAATGTTACAGAATGGACAATTGATCAATACGTAGCCAATTTGTATCGTCAACATAGTAATACAGTAGTTAAAGACCCATTCGTGCCGACAGAAACATTATATCCTCACAGCGTTCGTGGCGGATCTTACGAAGATGAAGTAAAAGACCTTCGTTCTGCCAGCCGTCGCGGATCTGATCCGCAGTGGAAAGTTATCGATCCTCAGATACCTAAAAGTAACTGGTGGCTGACAGGAGGAACATTCGTAGGGATTCGTCTCGTCAGACCGCTCATCAAACCCTCAAAAGAAGAAATTGAGGCCTATTTTAATCGTGAACCAATAGCTGATTTTTAAAAATATTCCAATGGACAACAAAACCAACAAACTAAACGAAAGAAGGGATTTCATTAAAACCTCTGCAGTTCTTACAGGAGGTGCCCTATTAAGCAGTATTCCACTTGCCGGAGCCTATGCTTCCGGATCAGACACCATCAAAATTGCATTGATTGGCTGCGGTAGTCGCGGTACAGGTGCTGCATTTCAGGCTTTAAGCACCAAATTCAATCTGAAACTGGTTGCTATGGCTGATGCTTTCCCCGATAAACTGGAGAAGAGTCATAAATCCTTACTGACAAAATTCGGGGCAGAGAAAATCAGTGTGCCTGAGGACAAAAAATTCACAGGATTTGATAGCTATATATCAGCGATGAAAGATGCTGATGTAGTACTCCTTTGTACCCCTCCGGGATTCAGACCTGTTCATTTTGCAGAAGCTGTAAAGCAAAACAAGCAGATCTTCATGGAAAAACCAGTGGCAACCGATTCTCCGGGTATCCGCAGTGTACTGGCTACTGCTGAAGAAGCCAAACGCAAGAAATTAAATGTGGTGGTAGGTTTACAGCGCCATTATCAAAAGAACTATCGGGAGCTGATTAAAAGAGTACATCAGGGTGAACTCGGTGACATAGTTTCCGGACAAGTATATTGGAACAGTGGCGGTGTCTGGGTAAACCCTCGCCAGCCTAACCAGACTGAAATGGAGTATCAGATGAGAAACTGGTATTATTTTAACTGGCTTTGCGGCGATCATATTGTAGAACAGCATGTTCATAATATCGACGTTGCCAACTGGGTAAAAAATAAATATCCGGTTTCTGCATACGGTGCAGGTAGTCGTTTCTTACGTACCGGAAAGGATTACGGAGAGATTTTCGATAATCATTCGATTGAATTTGTTTATGATGACGGAACAGTGATTTCCAGCCAGTGCCGCCATTTCACAGGTGGGGCCAATCGTGTTGATGAATCATTCCAAGGCACCAAAGGCAAGATTTTTTTAGACTCCGGCAACAGAGGAAAAATCTGGGATTATAAAGGCAAAGTACTGGTAAATTATGAAGGTAAAAATGATGCCAATCCTTACCAGACAGAGCACGATGAGTTATTTGCTGCCATTACTGCAAATCAGTACAAATTTGCTGATGCAGAGAATGCAGCTAAAAGCACCATGACCGCAATTCTTGGACGCTATGCAAGTTACTCAGGCGATGTCATCAAATGGGATGATGCTTTAAATTCAAACATTAACCTGATGCCCGACAGACTGGCATGGGATGCTTTACCAAAAATATTACCGAATTTCGACGGAACTTATCCATACGCAATTCCGGGGGTAACCAAAGTGATCTAAACTGTTAAAAAACACAGTATGAAACGAAGCGAATTCATAAAAAGCAGTATGATGATGGGACTGTCCGCAGCGGCAGGAACATCTGCGCTGGCCTCTGTTACAGGACTAAAAGCAGTTGCCGAAAAAACATTCAACCTGAATTATGCACCTCATGCCGGCATGTTTGCTGCTCATGCAGGAGCAGATTTTATTGATCAGATCAAATTCATGCACGACCAGGGTTTCCGCAGTATTGAAGATAACGGAATGATGAAACGTACGGTACAAATGCAGGAACAAATTGGAAATACCCTTGAAAAATTAGGGATGACCATGGGAGTGTTTGTAATTGATAAAGGCGGTAATGGTGCAAATACACTTGCGGCAGGTAAGAAAGAATATATTGATATCTTTCTGGATGGTTGCCGAAGGGCAGTGGATGTAGCCAAACGAGTAAATGCCAAATGGGCTACTGTAGTTCCGGGAGATTTTGAACGCTCATTACCCATAGGTATCCAAACCGGAAATGTGATTGAAGCATTGAGACGTGGTGCCGAAATTCTTGAACCACATGGTCTGGTAATGGTACTTGAGCCACTGAGCGATACCCCTGACCTTTTCCTTCGTCATGCTGACCAGACCCACCTTATCTGCAAAGGGGTTAAAAGCCCTTCCTGTAAAATCCTTTACGACATTTACCATATGCAGCGTAATGAAGGTAACCTGATTGCTACAATGGAAAAATTCTGGGATGAAAT
>JBAZHY010000169.1:0-5136 GCA_041652175.1 Pedobacter sp. | reverse complement strand
CAGCTTCAGCAAAAAAACTTGGTGCTGATGCTCTTGAATTAAATGTAAACCGTGGAAACAATGCGCAGAATTTCTATCTGAAATCCGGTTTCACGATCTTCGAGACAGTAGATATACCTTATCATCAATTTGTCCTGAATGATTATGTGATGAGGAAATCCATTTAATTCCCCTACCTTTTTAATTAAACAGACTTATTAAGGTCTGCTATTTAGTTTAGGTATTCTTTTAGGAGTATCTTTTGCGGAAACAATACCTCTGGCACTTAATGCAATCGCTTTAATTGTTGAATAGATATTATCTGCATCCAGCGTTTCAAACTCATCATTTACAGTATGATAGAATTTATCTATATCAATCTGATCGGTTGAAATAGTATGTGCCGGAACCCCCAGAGCTGCTAAAGTAGCATTATCACTACGGTAGAAGAGGTTCTGTGAAGGATATGGATCGGGATAGAATTTAAAATCAGTTCCCTCCAGATTTTTCTGAAGAATCTCACCAAAATCGGATCTTTCATAACCGGTAATAAATGCAGCATTTTTACCAAATTTTGATTCCTTACCAATCATTTCAATATTGAACATGGCGATAACTTCGTCCGGGTTTAACCTGGAAGAAAAATGCCTGGCACCATATCCGCCAACTTCCTCAGCTGTAAAAGCTACAAAAATCAGGGTACGTTCATTATTGTTCAATTTTTTGTAATACTTTGCCAGAGCGATTACAGCTGTGGTACCTGAGGCATCATCATCGGCTCCATTGGCAATTGAATCACCCTCAACTGATTGCACTACACCCAAATGATCATAATGAGCCGAAAAAAGAACATATTCATTTGGTTTTGATTTTCCGGGAAGCATTCCTGCTACATTAAATAAAGGCAGTTCTTCTATGATGTTTGAAGCATTAATACTGTATGAAGAAGCCTCTGTTTCGGCAAGTACGAAAACTGCTGCACCTGAATCATTTGGTTTTTCAACTATACGGCCTCTTTCCAAATTATCTTTTAAGCGTTTAAAGATCTGTGCATGCTGCTGGTCAACCAGTACTAAAGCCGGTACTTTCAGAGATGCAATCTCTCTGTAGCGCTGAATAAATTGCTCTGCAGCGGTAATTCTCAGAACTGTTTTAACTGAATTATGATCAAAATTAATAGCAGGAAGGTCTGATATCACCAGAAGGTTTTGCTGCCCAACCTGCTTACCATTGATCATAACCTGAATATTAGCCGGCTTAATCCTTTTAACCATAAAGTCCTGCCTGAAATCATTATCGCCGGCAAGTGGTTTAAGTCCGATCTGTTTAAATTCATTTTCAATAAACTTTGCCGCTTTATCAATTCCGGGTGTAAAAGTTGCCCTTCCAGCCATTTCATCGGAAGAAAGGGTTTTTATAATACGCGCTACATCTGCCTGCTTAATTATCTGCTCAGGCTTCTGTGCATAAACAGCAGTAATGAATAATAAGGCAATAAATGCAGTTAAGATTTTTTTCATTGGTTACAGATTGGTTAGTAGCAGAGACGAAGTTATAAATTCAAATACATTTAATTAATCCCAGTCGTATTTTTCTGAATCAGGCGAAAGGTTTTCTGCAAATCGCTGTTTTTGCTGTTCCAGACTTTTGTTAACCCTGGTTTCATGAACCCCTTCAATTACTGAATAATCCTTTTCCCTGGTCTTTCCGGACTGGTAAACAGCGGTATCTTCTATATTCTGAAGGGCAACATCATAAGGACCTTTATTACTCATTAACTTGACAATAACCGGCAGGCATTCGAAAAGAATAAATAAAAAAGCAATAAACGATACCGCCAGCCAGTTATCAGCATCCCTTGTTCCGTCTTCTTTATAGGTTAACCGGCCTAAGGCACGGTTCCTGTCGGCAAATCCGGCCACTCTTGCCAGACTGTCAAGCTGCTGTGCACTATACATTTTCTGGTCGAGCAGGCCTTCATGCTGCTTCCGGTTTTGAAAAAAGGTATCCAGTTTTGCGATTTCCTGCCGAACCGTTTCGAGCCTTTGTTCTTTTTTGATGAGGGTACCTTCCTTTTGTTTGGCATAGGTTCCATATCCTGTTATCCCGGAAGTCTGGTTGGTTTTATCGCCAAATATCTCCTGATTAAGAATAAACCTTGAGCGGTTTATATCTTTTTCAAGCGAGTCCTTTTCCTCCCTGAGATCTGCAGTTTGCTGCATCTCCGTTTTGTATTTCAGTTCAAATGTATTTTTAAGTGTATCAATCCTTATCCGCTGATCTTTCAGATAAGTAGTTTTTAACTGCTGACGGATCTCTTTATCAAAGATTTTCAGTTCAAGTGGCCGCGATATAACGATACCGATCAATACTGCCAGTACAATCCTTGGTGTGGCTTGTAAAAATTGTCTGAGTCCTGATCCGCTTTTACTGATCCCAGAAACAATGTAACGATCCATATTAAAAATGGCCAGTCCCCAGATTAAACCAAACACAATAGCGAATATAACTGCCGACCCGGATCCGGCAAATACAAAGTACATTGCATATCCGCCCGATAAGGCAGCAAAAAGTGCTGTAAAGAAAATAGTAGCACCTATACCTACGTATTTAGCATGTTCTGTTGGGTATTTCTTTAAAGTACCGGTATGTGCTCCCGAGCAAAACCAGAAAAAATCATTCAGATGCTTCATCTAAAATCAACTACATAAATTTAACTATACATTAAACGCTGGCAGATCTGACATGTTACAGTTCAGAAAGATGTTTCATACGTTTTAGAAACTTATATTATTTATGGAAAAGCGTACCTTTACATAATATATTAAAATCATGAAAGAGATAACCGTACAGGAGCTAAAACAAAAGATCGATCACAACGAAGATTTTCAGATTATTGATGTCCGCGAACCCTTTGAATATGAAATGTCAAATATTAACGGACTTAACATTCCATTAGCCGGAGTTGTACTTGAAGCAGATAAGATTAGCAGGGATAAGCCTGTCATCATGCAATGCCGTAGTGGTGCCAGAAGTGCAGCAGCATTAAATCAGCTTGAACAACAGTTGGGTTATACCAATCTTTACAATCTAAAAGGCGGTATTCTTGCCTGGGCAGCAGAAATAGAACCCGGTATGAAAGTTTATTAATTCCTGATGATAAAAAAGGTCCTATTTAATATCTTTCTGAATCTTGCCATTATAATACTGGTCATGAGTTTGGCATGGTCATACAAAAACGGATACTATCTGTATATTTTTGCCGGGCTGCCACCTTTAGCTATGATGATCTATCTGAAAATCAGACTGGTAAAGAGTGTAAAGGAGCTCACAAAAAACAAACAGAAATAATCGGATCCTAAACACTCAGTGAATCAGGGCTTAATTAAGCCTAAGCCCGGCGCTTCAGTAAGTACCCATCTTCCATCCCTGAACTCCGGATCATGGTAAGGATTATTACTGGTAAGGAATGGCCCGTCGAGATCGGCCCAATCACAAAGCGGAGCTAAGGCTGCTGCTGCAAGGGTTCCGCAACTGGTTTCGCTCATGCAACCAATCAGTGTTTTCAAACCAAGCTCTTTGGCTTTCATAATCATACGGTATCCTTCATGCATACCGGCACTTTTCATCAATTTCATATTGATGCCATGATAAACTCCCTTTGCCTTTTCTACATCAGCATAACGCTGAACTGACTCATCTCCAACTATGGCTATCGGACTCCTTTCTGTTATCCATGCATTGGAGTCTATATCATCTTTAGCCATAGGCTGTTCTATCAAAACCACGCCCTGTTCATGTAACCAATAAACCATATCCAGACCTTCCTGCTTATCATTCCAGCCTTGATTAGCATCTACATACAAAGGTTTATCGGTAGCTGAGCGGATGGTATTAATTAACTCCTTATCATTATCCCTTCCAAGTTTAACCTTAATAATATGGCAATCTTCGCCCTCTTTAATCTTTTTCAGAAGAACCTCAGGTGTATCTATACCCAGCGTGTAAGATGTGGGCGGCATTTTCTCAGGATCAGATCCAAAATATTTATAACAGGCCTTCTGCTCAATTTTACCGCGTAAATCATGAAGAGCAATATCTATAGCTGCCTTTATATTTGGATTACCCGGTGCAATACTATCCAGATATTCTACCAGTTCATCAAAATTAAAGGGCTCCTTCAGCCACGAAAGATCAACTTTTTTCATAAAAGCAGTAGCTGTATCAATATTTTCGCCCATATAAGGTACCATTGAAGCTTCCCCATAACCTGTAAAGCCTTCGTGACTGATCTCCATCAACATGATGGGAGTTGAGGTGCGCGAGAATTTAGCAATAGTAAAGGGGTGTCTTAAATTAAGCTCAAAGGCATTATAACTGATCTTCATCTGATTGGAATTAGTACACGAAATAACGAAATAAATAGTTTTTGAAACCAAACAATCGAATAAAATGTCTGCAAATTCATGCAACAGGGTATCTAATGATTAAATTTATAGTCTGATCGGATGAAATATATAACATGGAAAAACTAAAAATATCAACAGCACAGTTTGAAAATAAAAGCGGCGACAAGGAATATAATTTATCTGTTATCGATCGTCTGGCAGGCAAAGCTGCTGCAGAGGGTTCAAAAGTCATCGCATTCCATGAATGTTCCATCACAGGTTATACTTTCGCAAGAAATCTTTCAAAGGAGCAAATGCTTGATCTTGCCGAATTTATCCCGGATGGGCCGAGCATTCAGCACCTGATACAGATTGCACGTAAACATAATATCAGTGTATTAGCCGGCCTGTTTGAAAAAGATCAGGGAGAGAACATCTATAAAGCCTATGTATGTGTTGATAAAAATGGTCTGATAGCCAAACACAGAAAATTACATCCTTTTATCAACTCCCATATGAAAGCCGGCAATTCCTATACTGTATTTGACCTGCATGGCTGGAAATGCGGAATACTGATCTGTTATGATAATAATGTGATCGAAAATGTAAGAGCAACAGTTCTTCTGGGTGCAGATGTTATTTTTATGCCTCACGTAACTATGTGTACCCCTTCAACCCGTCCCGGAGCCGGCTTTGTAGACCCGGCTTTATGGCTTAACCGGGAAAACGATCCTACTTCCCTGCGTCTTGAGTTTGACGGAATGAAGGG
>JBAZHY010000168.1:0-5164 GCA_041652175.1 Pedobacter sp. | reverse complement strand
GGAATTATCAGTTGAAGGTTATTACAAACGTCTTAAAGATTATCTCGATTATAAAAGCGGAGCTTCATTAATTATGAATCATCATATTGAGACGGATGTACTGAATACGAAAGGTAAGGCTTATGGAGTAGAGTTTCTGATTAAAAAGCCTGTCGGAAAGCTGAATGGCTGGATTGGATATACTTATTCAAGAACTTTACTTAAAACTGATGATCCGACGGTAGGGCAGCTAATCAACAGGGGAAATTATTATCCGGCAAACTTTGATAAACCAAATGATCTGACCCTGGTTGGAAATTACCGGTTTTCACATCGTTTCAGTGCATCATTTAATACAACATACAGTACCGGCAGACCAATAACTGTTCCTGTTGGCAAATATTATTATGCCGGATCACTACGGGCAAGTTATTCTGACCGGAATGCTTTGAGAGCCCCCTATTATTTCCGTACCGATTTCTCACTTAATATTGAGGGTAATCATAAAATACACCAGCTGACTCATAGTTCATGGACAATCGGAGTCTATAATCTGACAGGCAGGGATAATGCCTATTCAACTTATTTTGTATCTCAGAAAGGTGTGATCCGCGGATATCAGCTTTCTATTTTTGGGAACGCAATCCCTTTTGTAAATTATAATATCAGGTTTTAATATGATGAGAAGAATTTATATACCTGTATTTCTCTTGCTTTTGTTCTTTTGGACTCAGGCATGCAAAAAACCATTCGAGCATGAGGGAATCAAAGATGCCCAGAGTCTTTTAGTGGTGGAGGGAGTAATTAATCCTTCCGGTATGACTAATATATATTTGAGCCGTTCCCTTAAACTGGCGGATAAATTAAAGCCTAATCCTGAGGTTAAGGCCAAAGTTCAGGTTGAAGGACCGGGCAATGTACTGTTTCCATTAACCGAAAATGCAGCGGGAACATATTCGGCAGCCTCTCTGAATCTAAATCCAAATCTTCAATATAGATTAAGAATCAGAACCGCTTCAGGCAGGGAATATCTTTCTGATTTACTGACCGTTAAAAATACTCCGGTAATTGATAGTCTGAACTGGCAGAGAACAAATGCAGGCGTTGGGATCTATTCCAACGCACATGATCCTCAGAATAATACCAGATATTATCAATGGGACTATGAGGAAACCTGGGAAATACGTTCGATTACATTTTCTGAATTTGTATTTAAAGATGGAACAATGGTTGACCGGCCTATGCAGGAAATGCTAATGTTATTTACCTGCTGGAAGAATGAACGTTCAACGGATATCCTGATTTCGTCGACTGACAAACTAAGCGCTGATGTAGTTCATCGTTTTCCTGTTACATTTATACCCGCCCGTTCAGAGAAACTGGGAGTGAAATACAGTATTCTGGTGAAACAATATGCCATTAGCCGCGAAGCCTAGGAGTATCTGGGTTTAATGAAAAGGAACTCCGAGCAGCAGGGTTCAATTTTCGATGTTCAGCCTACCGAATTAAGGGGAAATATTAAAGGTATTACAGATCCTGCCGAACAGGTTATTGGTTTTATCGGTATTTCAAGTATCGCAGAGAAGAGAATATTTATTGAGAATATCCAGGTTAAAGACTGGAATTTTAATCTGGGTTGCGAGATGATTGTAGTGAAGAACAATAAAGACAGTTTACAGATTTTCGCACCAAATGTTGGTATGCTGGCTACAAGTTCAAACCTCCGTATGGATGGTAGTGTTGAATCATACAATGGAAGTACACTGAATTGTCTTGACTGCAGGACCAGAGGAGGGAATAATGTTAAACCGGCATTCTGGTAAATAGATTTAAGGAATATGCGAAGGAAATTGATTTTACTTTCAGGGACTATAGTTTATGTGTTATTTCTTGCCGGTATAACAGCCCCTGTTTATGCGCAGGCTATTTCTGCAGATACTATCGCATCCAGACTTTCAGTATTTGCAAAGAATAACCTTCAGGAGAAGCTCTTTATTCATACCGACAGGGATTTTTATCTCGCGGGTGAAATCATCTGGTTTAAAGTTTATAATACCAATTCCCTCAGCAATAAACCTTTGGACCTGAGTAAAATTGCATATATAGAACTGATGGATCTGACAGGGAAGGCCGTATTGCAGGCAAAGGTTTCGCTTGAAAAAGGAAGCGGCAGCGGTTCTTTTTATCTTCCTGTATCACTGAACAGTGGAAATTATCAGTTAAGGGCATATACTAACCTGATGAAGAATTTCAGTGCCGATCTCTATTTTGAAAAAACGCTTGCCTTGTTAAATACTTCGTTAAAACCCGATAAAATTTCTTCGTCTTCAGCAGTCGATATTCAGTTTTTCCCGGAAGGAGGGCAGCTGATTGAAAATCAGGAGGGGAGACTGGCCTTTCGGGCAATTGATGATCATGGGAAGGGCATTGAGTTTAGCGGGATTATTCTGGATCAGAATGATAATACGATTATCAGGTTTCAACCGCTTAAATTCGGTATAGGCAGCTTTGTTTTTACTCCTTTAGCAGGGAAGTCATACAAGGCATTGATGGAAATTAATGGAAAGACGATAATCAAAGAAATTCCTGTCTTAAAATCCGGATATACCCTTCGTTTGCAGGAATCGGATGATCTGATCAGGGTTGTAATTCAGGCAAGTACCGGTGCTCCATCTCAGAACTTGTCCCTGCTGGTTCATACCAGACAAAACCCCGGATTAGCTACACGGATAAATATAAATGCTAACTGGGAAGACATTATTGTGAATAAGGATAAGCTGGGCGATGGGGTTTCTCACTTCACGTTGTTAAGCAGTTCCGGAATTCCATTGGCTGAACGGCTTTATTTTAAACCCCTCTCAAAGAAATTAAATTTAAAAATTTCTTCAGGTCAGGAAGTTTTTCAATCCAGGAATAAGGTTACACTGAACCTCGAATCAATGGATGAGAAGAATGTTTTTTCAGATGCGGATGCTTCAATCGCAGTATATGCAGCCTACAGTATGGATGCTTCAGATACCGATATTCAATCCTATCTCTGGCTGAAGTCTGAGCTCAGGGGAAATATTGAATCGCCATCCTATTATTTCAGTTCATCCGGCGGAGAGGTAAAAGAGGCTTTGGATAATCTGATGCTTACTCATGGCTGGAGAAGGTTTGTATGGGATGATGTGCTAAAGGGGAAAAATCCTTCAATGCAATATTTGCCGGAACTGGAAGGACATATTATAACCGGAAAGGTAATTAATACTCAAACGGATAAGGCTGCAGGGAATATTACAGCTTATTTGTCTGTCCCGGGCAAGAAAACCCATTTATATGGAGCCATAAGTAATGTGAACGGGGATATTCGCTTTTTTACCCGTGATCTGTTTGGTCCTTCTGAAATCGTTGCTCAAACTGATGGCAGAAAAGATTCTGTTTACAGGGTTGATATTGAAAGCCCCTTTTCCTTAAAGCCAGCATACAGAAGTTTTTATAATAATTCATTTAATGGGCAAGCCAGAGCCGGACTTCTGAGCCGTAACATCAGTATGCAGGTTCAAAACGTATTCACTGCCGAAAAGCTAAGACCTTTTTATCCGCTTAATATTGATAGCAGTGCATTTTATCTCAAGCCTGATAAGCGATATCTGCTGGATAATTTTGTACGCTTTAATACTATGGAAGAAGTGCTGAGGGAATATGTTGCTGAAGCTACTGTTTTACGCCAGAAGGACGGATACTTTGTGGGGGCTATCGTCAGGCCGTTTGTTGATGCGGTACCTCAGACTGTTGAACCATTGATTATTCTGGATGGAGTACCTGTTTTTGATAGAGGAAATAAAATTATTCAGTATGATCCAAAGAAAGTAAAGACGCTGGATGTGCTTGCCCGAAAGTATTTTTTTGGTCCGCTTAGCTTTAACAGCATTTTGAATTTTACTACCTATAAAGGTAATCTGGAAGGGTTTCAACTCGATCGTCATGCAACTATTATGGATTATGAGGGAATTCAGCTAAAGCGCGAATTTTATTCGCCTGTATATGAAACAGAATCGCAGCTTTCTGACCGCAAACCGGATTTCAGGGATTTATTGTACTGGTCGCCCGAAGTTAAAATTGATGCCACAGGAAAGAAAACAATCAGCTTTTATACTTCAGATCAGGAAGGAACTTATATTATTGTTCTTCAGGGAATTTCCTCAGATGGAAGAACCGGAGTTTCGAAAAGTAGTTTTAAGGTTAATAGCCGAACCCTGAGTCAGTGATTAAGGTTTAATCATCTGCCTGAAAAATAATTTGTAATTTTCACTTAAATAAGCTCCGACATGATGTCCGTTAAACAAATTAAGAAGTCAATCTTTCTGACTGTAATAGCAGTCTTTCATCTTATTTCTTTAGGCCATACTCAGCAAAAGGATTATAAAATCAGTTTGCAATGGCAACCTGTACAGAATAATTATGAAGGCAAAGATCAGTCTCTTTCTGTTTTAAGTATTTCAAATGGTTCTGAGTATGATTTACCTCCTTATGGCTGGACTTTATATTTTAACTACAGCGGCAACTTCCCTAAGCCCGATAGCAGGGGATTGACTATTTCTTTTATTAACGGAGATCTGTATAAAATAGAACCTAATGCTGCCTCGGATGGGATATCTGCCGGAGCCAAAATCAATTTTCAGATGATCCGGTCGGGTAAAATAGATAACATAACACAGTCGCCACAGGGTTTTTATTTAGTCTTTAACGATTCACCTCATAAGGCTATTCCGCTAAGCTGTACTTATCCTGATCCTTCCCCGGAATTTCTGAAAGCTTTGCCATCATCAAAGACCTGGATGGATCCGGTTTTTGTATATTCCAAAAATCAGGGAGTACAGGATATGCCTGAAAGCAAATTACCACTGATCTTCCCAAGCCCGGTATCTTATGAAGCATTGAATGCTGAGTTCACGATCGGTCCGAATACAAATATCTCGGCCGATGGACTGTTTATGAAGGAAGCAGCGTATTTATCTGAGGAGTTAAGTAAAATATTAATATCCAAACCGATAGTAAAACAAAATAGTCCTTCAGCAATTATTTTAAAAAAGGATACAAAGATTGCAGATGAAGGTTATGAGCTGAATGTTTCTGAAAACGGTATATCGATTGCTGCATCAACACCTGCCGGCGCGTTTTATGGTATCCAGTCGCTGAAGAG
>JBAZHY010000167.1:0-5189 GCA_041652175.1 Pedobacter sp. | reverse complement strand
ATGAATAAACATATTTTTTACCTGATTCGCCTGAGCAGCATCACAAAGTCCCTTTAAATGATCAATGTGCGAATGTACCCCTCCATTGGATAAGAGTCCGATAAAGTGGACATTTTTATTCCGGTTTATTGCATGCTGGAATGCAGCTTTAAGTACAGGATTATTTTGCAGTTCATTTTCTTTCACTGCTTTATTAATCCTGCCCAGCTCCTGATAAATTACCCTGCCGGCACCCAAATTCATGTGCCCTACCTCAGAGTTACCCATCTGACCTGCCGGCAATCCAACAGCCTCGCCGGATGCTTCAAGCTTAGAGTTAGGATATTTTTGAATCAATTGATCAAAAAAAGGAGTGTCAGCTATACTGACTGCATCAGATTTATCATGTTTTCCGTATCCCCAGCCATCGAGAATAAGAAGAATTGCTTTTTTATTTTCCACAATACAAATATACGAGGCTGTTTAAAATTAAAGGTATATTTTGTATTATGGCATAGTATTGGCTTTACAGGCTATTGTATATGGGAACAAAAATCTTTCTTACAATCATTACAGTCCTGAATTTGTTATTTTATTCAGAACCTAAGCAAAGGGATTCTTTTGATACCTTATCGGGTTATTTCAGAAATTCTGCAAGCAAGGAAATTGCTGCTTATTTTTCGCCCCTGATTGAAATGAACATTCTTTCTGATGAAAGTGAGTATTCCAAAGCTCAGGCGGAATTGATTCTTCGTGATTTCTTTCTCAGAAACAAGCCGGTCTCGGTTAAAATAATTCACAGATTAAGTTCTAATCCTAATTTCAGATTTGCAGTTTTGTCCTATCAAACAGACAATGATAAGTTCAGGGTGTCTGTTTCAATGTCCAGAGATGGAGAAAAATTCTTAATTAAGGTGATCAGAATAGAATACGATAAAGAATAATTTTTATTGAGAAGTATTCCTATTTTTGGGCACAGCCAATTTAAATGAATTTAGACAGATCAAAACTGGAGCCTTTTATCAGGCTTGCCCTTGCAGAAGATGTTGGTAACGGCGATCATACTTCATTGTCTACCATACCGAAGGGTGCCGAAGGGAAGGCCAGATTACTGGTTAAAGATACCGGTGTAATAGCAGGAGTTGAAGTAGCTCAGGAAATATTTCGAATAGTGGATCCCCAATTGAAAACAGAAATTCTGATTCATGACGGAGAAGCCGTGAACCCCGGGGATATTGCCTTTTATGTGGATGGTAGTGTACATTCCATACTTCTCGCAGAACGTTTGGTTTTAAATGTGATGCAAAGGATGAGTGGTATCGCAAGTACAACCAACAGAATTGTAAAGCTTCTGGAAGGAACAGGAACCAAGGTTCTGGATACCCGGAAAACGACACCCGGATTACGATACCTCGAAAAATTAGCAGTCAGGATTGGGGGTGGTGTTAACCATCGTATCGGTTTATATGATATGATTCTTATCAAGGATAATCATGTTGATTATGCCGGAGGGATCTCAAATGCTATACGCTCAGCCAAAAGATATCTGGAAGAAAAGCATATAGATATACAGATTGAGATAGAAGTCAGGAATCTTGATGAATTGAAAGAAGTAATGAAAAATGGTGGTGTACATAGAATCTTACTCGATAATTTCAGTTTTTCAGCTTTGAGGGAGGCCGTGACCTTAGTAAAAGGGACATTCATTACAGAAGCTTCGGGAGGAATCACAGAAGAAAATGTACTGGAATATGCTTATTGCGGTGTTGATTATGTTTCCATGGGCGCACTTACCCATTCTGTTAAGAGCCTTGATATGAGTTTAAAGGCCATTAAATCCTGATTAATTAAGGTTTTGGTGTTTAGAATTAGTATAATTGCATCCGCATGATATCAGTCTATTCGCTTTCTGCCCTGCTTCTTGCTTATCTGTTTGGTTCTATCCCAACTGCAGTTTGGATAGGTCAGGCCTTTTATGGGATAGATGTCAGGGAATACGGTAGTGGTAATGCCGGAGCTACAAATACATTCAGGGTTCTTGGGAAAAAAGCAGGAATAGCTGTTATGATTCTTGATATTCTGAAAGGGTATACAGCGACTAATCTGGCTTATCTGATTGGCTTATCAGTCACAGGTCCGCAGAATTCTGTACAGTTTGTAAACTATCAGCTTGCTCTGGGGATTACAGCTGTAATGGGGCATCTTTTTCCTGTTTTTGCAGGATTCAGGGGAGGGAAAGGGATTGCAACTTTATTTGGAATGATTTTAGCTGTACATCCGCAGGCTGCGTTGCTTTGTGTTATTGCTTTTGTACTGGTTTTGCTTCTCACAAAGTATGTTTCACTCAGCTCAATAGTTGCGGGATTTACATTTCCGCTAAGTATTATATTTATTTTTCATTCATCCATTCGTTCTGTTGTTCTTTATGGCATGTGTATTTGTGTATTGATTTTAGTAACGCATCAGAAGAATATAGAACGATTGATTAAGGGAAAAGAATCTAAGGCGAATCTTTTTAAAAGAAAGAATCCTGAAAATTAATTAAAGCTTTATGAAAAAACTGATTATTTACGGTGTATTTATAGTAAGTGCACTGGCTACTTCATGTTCTCAGGTACCATTGACCGGAAGGAGTCAATTAAGCCTTGTTGATGATGCGGCTTTACAGACAGAGTCAGTAAAGGCTTATAATGGTTTTCTATCAGATCCTGCGACAAAAGCTATTACTTCGGGCAAGGACGCTCAAAGCGTACAAACTGTGGGGAATAATCTTGCAACAGCTATTAACCGTTATCTGAAGGCTAATGGTTATGGTAATAAATATGATTATGATTACAGGTTTACCCTTGTAAAAAGTGATGAAATTAATGCCTGGTGTATGCCCGGAGGAAAGGTGGCGGTATATTCAGGAATTCTGAACGTTACCAGAGGGGATGCGGGACTAGCAACTGTTATGGGCCATGAAATTGCACATGCCATAGCTCAGCATGCGGCTGAAAGATATTCCCAAATGACCGTTGCTCAAACAGGAGGGGGATTGGTTGGTGCCGCTGTAGGAAATAAATCACAGGCTACTCAACAGGTTGTATCTAAGTTGTATGGTATAGGCGGACAATTGGCTATTTTGAAATATTCAAGGAAGCAGGAAAGTGAAGCAGATCGTTTGGGTCTGATCTTTATGGCAATGGCGGGCTATAATCCTGAAAGTGCGGTTGCATTTTGGGAACGTATGGCAGTAGCAAAGCAAGGGAATGGTGCAACTCCTGAGTTTTTAAGCTCTCACCCGAGTGATGCGACCAGGATTGCAGCTATTAAGAGACTGCTGCCTGAGGCACGACAGTTTTATACAGGAGCCCGAGTAAAGTAGTTTAATTCCGGTTAAGGACTTCGTGTATTGCTTTACCTTTGAGCACGCATTCTTCATATTCCTTAACAGGATCTGAATCCAGGGTTATTGCGCTGCCTGCATGGAAAGAAAGGTAGTTTAATGATGAGTTGTAAAGGATGGACCTGATCACTACATTGAAGTCGAAATCTCCATCAGGAGAGAAATAGCCTACTGCACCAGAATAGATTCCACGTTTACTGCGTTCATATTTTTCAGCCAGCTGCATAGCACTGATCTTCGGAGCACCGGTCATAGAGCCCATTGGGAAGGTATTTGCAATGATATCTACATTGGAAAGGTCTTCCCTCACTTCACAAACAACGGTTGAGATTAACTGATGTACCTGTTTGAAACTATAAAGGCCAAATAGTTCCTCAACCCTTACACTTCCCGGTTTGGCACTCTTTGTCAGGTCATTCCTTACCAAATCAACAATCATCACATTTTCAGCACGTTCCTTTTCATCATCCAGCAATCGTTTTTTCTGAATTTCATCTGCTTTTTTATTGGTATATCTGGATGTTGTACCCTTTATCGGCTGACTGATAAGCTTATTCTTTCTTCGGCCAAGAAACCGCTCAGGTGTGGCGGACATAATATACAGATCCTTATATTTAAAGAAATTGGCAAATGGAGTAGGTGAAACATTGTTCAGTCTGACGAACAGTTCCAGAGGATCGATCCGGATATTTTCGGCGTAAAACTCCTGACAGAAGTTGATCTCATATATATCACCCCTTTGAATATGTTTTTGTATTTCTTTTACATTATCAATGTATTCAGATCGGGTAAATCTGCTTTTGATGACGGGTTTTTGAGTTTGCGGTTTAGTACCGGGGAGGTCAAAATGATTTATAGCTTCCCAAACGGAATCGGGTGTCTCAGTATAAACCCTGACCATATTTCCGTTAATTATTATCAGATGTTCAGGAAGAAAGAAATGGATGTCCGGAAATTTTAAATAATCCGGGTTTTTAGAATCCAGGTTTTCGATCTCATTTTTCAGATCATAGGATAAAAAGCCGGGGATAAACCCAGCTTCAGATTGTAAAAACCCTTTCAGTTTACTGAGTGATCCTTGTCCGTAATTACTGATCTGCTGCTTAGCTCCCGCACCAATGAATACATCAAATGCAGAGTAAGGATCTGAATAATGGTTTGAATCAAAATAACAGGCATTGCTAAAAGTATTTGCCCAATGCAGCGCCTTTAATTTGAATGTATCCGGATTATCAGTATTAAAAACTTTTAACATAGACACAATCAATCTATCCGCTTAAAAATATATTCCCTCTGATTTGTTTAGCAGAGAGTTAAAGTTTGTACGCGGTCAGGACCAACAGAAAGATATTTAATAGGTACCCCAAGATGTTTTTCCAGATAAGCGATATAGCTCTTTAATTTTTCAGGAATCTGATTGACCTCACGTATGCCGGTCAGATCTTCGTTCCAGCCAGGGATAGGTTCAAATACCGGTTCAGCTTTGATTGCATTAATATCATAAGGCATATAATCAATCAATTCGCCATTATAGTTATAATGGGTACAGGCATAGATAGTTTCAAAACCACTTAATACATCTGCTTTAGTCATAACCATTTCGGTAACTCCGTTAAGCATAATTGCGTATTTTAAGGCTGGAAGATCAATCCATCCGCAACGGCGCGGGCGGCCTGTGGTAGCACCAAATTCATGGCCGATCTGTCTCAGTTCTTCACCGGTTTCATCCTCGAGCTCGGTAGGAAAGGGGCCACTTCCAACACGGGTACAATAGGCTTTGAAAATGCCAATAACACTTCCAATATTTTTAGGGGCAACCCCT
>JBAZHY010000166.1:0-5204 GCA_041652175.1 Pedobacter sp. | reverse complement strand
GGTGATGAGCTGAGGATGATGCTGGTTGGTTTGAGACGTTTTACCAAAACAGAACCGTTTAATATTAAAAATTGCAGACAAAATGTTGCTAAACAATTGATTGAAGCAAACAGATACTGTTACTGATTTTTTGTTTTGTTTTTTTGTTAACCTCAGTGCAAGCCATGGCACTGAGGTTTTTTGTTTTAACACTTTCATTTATCATGGTTTTGTCAGGCTTTGTAAGGTGCCTGATTTGATATTGAAATATGACATTATATCTACTTTACTCATCACTGAGGGAGGAGATATTGCCGATCTTTGCAGTAAAGAATTAAACTAAATTTTATAATTATGAACAAGTTCAAAGAAATCATCAACAGATATTTTTCATTCATATTTATGAACAGAATGTCCGGGTCCTTAAAAAATAAAGGCTATGTATTTGTGCCCGTCAAGTCAAGGAACGGTTCCATTTTTAAATAGTTTATCTTTCAATGAAGAAGAAAATTAAAAGCGCAGCTGAGCTGCAAAGTGCATACATAGATTATGTACTTACTCATGACGGGAAACCTGCATCTGTTTACCTCTTTGCAAAGGACAATGGAATTACAGAGGCTGAGTTCTATAATTTTTATGGGTCATTCGAAGGGATTGAGCAGTCGGTTTGGTCTGAACTTATTTCAAAAGCTATAGAAGAAGTTCGCGGTCAGGAAATATGGAGTCAGTACTCGTCCAGAGAAAAGGCACTTGCTTTCTTTTATGCTTTTATTGAATTGTTAAAGAGCCAGAGAAGCTTTGTTATTTATAGTTTAAAGCACTCATCACCTAAAATTGGCACCCCTGATGTTCTTACAAAAATGAAAGAACACTTTGATCTCTTTGTTGCTGGCATTCTTGATCAGGGTATTGAATCAGGTGAACTCGCAACCCGGCGTTTCCTCTCTGCAAAATACAAAGATGCACTTTGGGTTCAGCTTGGAATCGTTCTCAATTTCTGGATAAAAGACAATAGTTCCTCATTTGAAAAGACAGATGAAGCTATTGAAAGAGGTGTAAACTTAACCTTCGATCTTTTTCAGAAATCACCATTAGACAGTCTTTTTGAATACGGTAAGTTCATGATGAATAATGGCGGGTTCAAGTCTGCCATGAAGTTTTAATAATTTAACCTTATTGCGGGTAGGGAACAATGAAAGAGCAGGAGAGTATTCCAACTTCCAAAGTAGAGCGTTCAACAAAATTTGTTAAGACAGGGATAAAAGTTGGTGGGAATTATATTAAACACTATTCCAAGAAGCTGTTTAATCCCGCTCTTTCCAGAGAAGAATTAAATCAGGATAACGCAAGTGATATCTATAATTCCCTGAGTGAGCTGAAAGGCAGTGCGCTTAAAGTGGCTCAGATGCTCAGTATGGATAAGAACATTTTGCCCAAGGCTTATGTTGATCAGTTTTCGTTGTCTCAATACAATGCACCTCCATTATCAGGCCCTCTTATAGTCCGGACTTTCAGTAAGTACCTTGGTCAGACACCTTCCCGGATTTTTGATGAGTTCGATATGAAATCAGCAAATGCAGCATCTATCGGACAGGTTCACAGAGCCAGGTTGAACGGAAAGGATTTAGCGGTAAAGATACAGTATCCCGGAGTAGGAGATAGTATTTCATCTGATCTGAAAATGGTCAAGCCTTTTGCTTTCCGTCTGCTTGGTATGAGCCAGAAAGAGCTGGAAGTTTATATGGCCGAAGTGGAAGAAAGGTTACTTGAGGAAACAGATTATGAGCTCGAAATCAAACGCTCAGTTGAGTTTTCTCTTGCATGTAAGCAAATAGATAATCTTGTTTTCCCTCAATACTATACTGAATTATCTTCGAGCAGAATCATCACCATGGATTGGCTTGAAGGTAAGCATATGAAAGAGTTCCTAAGTACAGAACCTTCTCAGGAGATCAGGAACCAGGTTGGTCAGGCATTATGGGATTTCTATAATTTTCAGCAGCATGAACTAAGGGCTGTGCATGCTGATCCTCATCCCGGTAACTTTCTGATAACAGAGCAAGGAAAGCTTGGTGTAATTGATTTCGGCTGTATCAAGGAAATGCCCGACGATTTTTATTATCCGTTCTTTGCGCTGACCTCAACCGAAATATTAAATGATAAAGCCGGAACCATTGCTGCTTTTCGTAAACTGGAGATGATTAAACCGGATGATAATCCTGCTCAGGTGGAATTTTACTATCAGACCTATAAGGAAATGATCTCTCTTTTTGCTGAACCTTACATGTCCGGAACTTTTGACTTTAGTCAGAAATCTTATTTCGATAATCTCTATCAGTTTGGCGAGAAGATAGCAAGAATGCCTGAATTTAAGCAGGCCAGAGGGGTAAAGCATTTTATCTATGTCAACCGGACCAATTTCGGCCTTTACAATATGCTGCATGAACTTGGTGCAACAGTCAAAACCGACACCTGGAGGCCTCATCAACCGAAAGATTAAGAGGTTTTTGCCTTACTGATTTTCAAAGCTGATTGCACTCAAATCAAAATATTATTGTTAAATAATGTTAATCCTTACTTTTTAACTTTTAAAAGGATAAATTTGCAGCAATATGAAAGCCAGATTTTTACTAGTACTTTCCTTTGTTGCAATATTCAGCCTAAGCTCTTGCTTTAAAGGAGATAATTTTGACCCTGAAGTTCAGGCAAGGGCAGATGATGCACTCATTACAAAATTCCTTGCCGATAAGAATATTACCGCAATAAAACATTCCAGCGGATTATATTATCAGATTATTCAGCCCGGATCAGGAAATATTACCTATAGTGGAAACACAGAGGTTACCGCTAAATATGTTGGCAGGTTGCTAAATGGTAATATTTTTGATCAGACTACCACTCAGGCTATATCATTTAGATTGGGAGGAGTAATTGTTGGATGGCAGATTGGTGTTCCACTGATACAAAAAGGTGGTAAGATCCGACTGTTTATCCCATCAGGATATGCCTATGGCCAACAGGGTGCAGGTACCATTCCACCCAATTCAGTTCTTGATTTTGATATAGAACTGGTTGACGTTCAGTAATTTTTATAGACAATGAAGCGATTTTTAAAATATTCCCTTCCGGGATTTCTCTTGTTAAGCATATTGATTGCCTGCGAAAAGGAATATGAGAGTATTGATGTTATTGACGACAGAAATGTTCAGGAATACATTAAACAAAACAATCTGAATGTTCAGGAGTATCAGAATACCAAAGTTTTCTATCAGGTAGTAATCCCCGGTTCAGGTACTGATTTGAAATATTCTGATCAGATCCCGGCTATAGTGACTATGCGTTCGCTGGATGGTAAATTTGTTTCTCAGGATACCTTTAACATGGGTAACCGCTATTTTAATTATCTGGGCTATTATAATCCTGAACCTTTAAGAATAGGTATTAAAGAAGTTCTTAAAAAGGCGAATGGAACGCTCAGAATGATTGTCCCATCCCGTCTTGCTTTTGGCCGTAATGGTGCAGGAAGTATTCCCGGAAATGCATCATTGGATGTTACTATTAAAGTTATGGAAACCTCCAGAATTCCGGAATATGAGGATTTTGTTATTAAAGATTACTTGTCAAGAAACAGTTTGACTGGTTTTACAAAAACGGCTGCTGGAATTTATTATAAAATTGCTGATCCAGGTACTGGAAGCCCGATTACAATAGACTCTACCGTATCAGTTGAGTATACAGGTAAATACCTTAATGGTAAGGTGTTTGATAAAACTACTGCAGGGAATCCCACTACTTTGAAACTTAGTGGTTTCATTGAGGGGTGGAGGCAGATTATACCATTAATTAAGCAGGGAGGTAACCTTCAAATGGTTGTACCTTCTTCATTAGCCTATGGTCTTTCTGGTGATCCGAATAGGGGAATGCCTCCATTTTCAACATTGGATTTTACAGTTAAAGTTACTGACGTTAAATAGTAATAAAGCTCTTACGTACTTAACGGCCATTATAATTTTTGCAGTATTAAGAAATGCATGAGATGCATTAATCTTTTTAGTTGATATCTTATTTTTTTCTATAAGCGTCCTTTTCTCTTATAAATATCAGTAAAAATGGATATTTAGTGTGCTTAGATGTAAAATTTTCTTTGTGTCTTTTCAGAGGTGATACGTATTATATTGTATTTGTATTGATCAATGTGTAACTATATTTGTTTATTTTTAGAAGTATGAATATAGATGCTTATGAATTATTATGTATCTAAGCTGCCAAATGATAGCAGATAAAATATTTGAATGATTATTACTCATAAGAGGAGAGGTTTTGTCAGTTCAAATAAAATTCTTCTTTGTGACCTATTATTATTTCCACGTAAGTTTTTCAACATATAGATAGAATTTTATCTATAATCTCTTTCTGGACAGGAGAGTTTAATAAGAAACTTCTTTGAAAATATTTTTTACAAAAAAACTTATCTTATTAGCTTCCAGTAACTGAGACAAAAATAGTTTACGCATTGTATTTGGTGTTAAGCATTTGGTGGTAGATAAGTCGAATAAATTTTTACGGTTCATGATATTTTATTAGTCCACTTTTTCTAATCAGTATTTTTCCTTGATATTTCCACTGCCAAGATGAATGTTAATATCAATAGCAGTTAGGTAGTAAGTAGTTCAGAACATGATCTGTAATCTTCGGAATAAAACTTTTTGTTAAATTATCCGTACAACTCTATTCACCTAAACTGTCTTATTATGAAAATATTAAAAAATTACCTTTGGGTAGGATTGAACATTGTTGTTCTTGCATTCACTGCATGTCAAAAGAGTGAATTAAATGAAGGTAGAATCAATACCTCGACTCCTGACGTGAGAGTTAAAGATGGTATGTTGGTCTTTAAAGATTCGATAGTATTTATGCAATACTTTAATAAGCTTGCTAAAAATCGAGAGCTTGGACTTCCCAATACAAATTTTACTTCTTACCAAGAAGTTTACGAAGACATTCAAGAAAAATATGCGTCTTTATCTGACAAAAGTCAAATTGAAGTTTTTTTGAAAGAGTTTGGGAGTAAAATAAAGTTTAATTCAGATTCCTCAATTTCTCCATTTTTCGTTAATCCTCTTGTACATACACTTATTAACATCGAGGGCAAATTTATGATAGGGAACAAACTTCAGCTATTTACTGGAGATAAGTATATCGAAATTCAAAATCCAGATAATAGT
>JBAZHY010000165.1:4311-5215 GCA_041652175.1 Pedobacter sp. | reverse complement strand
CAGTCTCAGCTTTGGCACGCGGTTTTATAGCAAGCAGAGGGGATATGTATGGCATTCCTTTAAGAAAACTTATTACCTCATTATATATAAGTCCAAAGAAAGTCTTTAGGAAACCCAAAGAAAGCCCTGATCAAACCTAGATATATATGGGTTTTATCTGGGTTTCCTCTGGGTTTAGTCTGAGTTTACTATGAGTTTAAAGAAAACAAGTTGTGAATGAAATAATAACCTTTTCCCCGGCTTTCCTGTATTAGAAACATTGCAGGTATAGGAGCAATGATAAAGAGGCGGAATTCCTTTAATAATTAAATATAAATTATTAGTGTCCAGTTATTTAGAAAAAGCAGAATCTTCATTTGTCCTTTAGTATATAGAAATTAAAGATAAAATCCCATCTCATAACCTTTTCTCCCTCTATCGCCGGGAGGGCTCGATACTTTTGTCGGCCAAAAGTACCCAAAAGCCTCTTTCAATCCCTAGGTGCCTTTGGTCACATGGCCTCTACACATCAAAAAACAGTGATCGCTGTCTTTTGGGGATTTGCTTTATGAAAGCATTCCTCATATGATCCCAAAGCCTGAGGCTCGGTATTGCTCTTTGATTGCATCTGCTTCTGTTTCTTTGATCTTTCCGGCACTGGGGATTGAAACGTTCTTCGGTACCAACTGTATATTATGAACGTTTATTGGAATCCTGATTCGGCGGAAAATCGTTCATCACTTACGGGTATTGAACCTTGCAGGGATCGGCCTTCCGGGATTTGGCAGTAAAGGCGCGTTTTATCCTTTATTCTAACGATCATAAAGTACAGGCATTAAGCAATCCGGAGAAGTGTTGCAGAAACATTCATGGCTTACACCTTCATCAACACGGCTCGGAGTGTACTTAAAGGATAAAATGTGGA
>JBAZHY010000165.1:0-4301 GCA_041652175.1 Pedobacter sp. | reverse complement strand
TGTGGATTTACAATGCCGTAAGTACGGCACTGCAGGGAAAAGGAAATGCCCAGCGGCATGAGCGAAAAAAAATCAAGTGGATCAACAATTTTGCATTTAAACAGACAGCTGAAGGCAATAATGATCTTTTGAAATTACTGAACAGGTGGGCATGCTTTAGTTTAAATTTTAACCGGACACTAATTGACTTTTACCCGAACATTTCCTGATTAATAAAAAATAATCCTATCTTTTTATCCCCGATCAGAATCATCCTGATATCGGTGAATTTGAATATTGTATATCAACTAAGCCACATTCATGCAAGCAATTTTAGGTGTTTTCTTTCATTTAATCGGCGGGGCAGCTTCGGGCAGCTTTTATCTCCCATTCAAAAAAGTTAAAGGCTGGTCATGGGAAAGTTACTGGATTATTGGCGGCCTCTTCTCCTGGCTGATTGTTCCGCCTCTGGCTGCTTATCTAACCATACCTGCATTTCACGAGATCATCGCCAATGCCGACAACTCCATATTGAGAATCACCTTCATCATGGGATTGCTTTGGGGAATCGGCGGACTCACTTACGGACTTGGGGTTCGTTATCTGGGCATGTCGCTTGGAAACTCGGTGGTCCTGGGATTCTGCTCAGCTTTCGGATCATTGCTACCTCCTGTATTTTACGATCTGTATCCACAGGAGGGTAAAACCAGTTTCACCGATATGCTCAATCATGAGGGAGGAAGGATTGTTCTGCTGGGAGTACTGGTTTGTCTTACCGGTATTTTTCTTTGTGGCAGGGCGGGCATGATGAAAGAGAATGAACTGAGTGATGAAGTAAAAAAAGAAAGCATTCAGGAGTTCAATCTGGTTAAAGGACTCATCGTAGCTATCATTTCCGGTATTTTAAGTGCCTGCTTCAACTTTGGTATTGAAGCCGGAAAGCCAATGGCAGATACCGCCAATAACCTCTGGAAAAGTGCTAACCCCTCAGAAACCACCGCTTTTCTCTATCAAAACAACGTGACTTATGTTGTGCTTTTATGGGGAGGTTTAACAACCAATCTGATCTGGTGCCTCATCCTGAATGCACGAAATAAAACTTTCGGCGATTATACAAACAGTAAAACACCTCTGCTAAAAAACTATATTTTCTCGGCAATAGCCGGTACCACCTGGTTTCTTCAGTTCTTTTTCTATGGCATGGGCGAAAGCAAACTTGGAAACGGAGCAAGCTCCTGGATTCTTCACATGGCATTCATCATTCTGATTGCCAATATGTGGGGCCTATTGCTCAAAGAATGGACAGCAGTGAGCAAAAGAACATTTTTAACCTTTGTTTTAGGAATAATAACAATTATCATATCCGTATTACTGGTTGGATACGGTAATTCCATTTAATACATCATATGTCACCATTAAAATTTAAACACGTAAGCTATCTGTGGGATGAAGCCGAGGCTGAAAAACTGAAACATGATGAAGTTGCCTTACTGATCTACAGATCAAATATTCTGGGGGCCGACCTCCGCTTAACGAATTATGGAGGGGGAAATACCTCCTGTAAAGCGATGGCTGCTGATCCGCTGACGGGAAAAGAAACTGAGGTCATGTGGATCAAGGGATCGGGAGGAGATATCGGAACACTGAAAAAAAGCGGACTTGCTGCGCTTTATACCGGGCGTCTGCGTCAGCTTAAAACCGTTTACCGGGGAATAGAGCACGAAGATGAAATGGTAGAGCTCTTCAATCATTGCATTTACGATCTGGATTCAAAAGCACCATCTATTGATACCCCACTGCATGGATTACTTCCATTTAAACATATAGACCACCTTCATCCGGATGCAGCCATTGCCATAGCAGCGGCAAAAGACGGAAAGAAGATTACATCCGAACTGTTTAACGATACGATAGGATGGGTAGACTGGCAAAGACCGGGTTTTGATCTGGGATTAAAGCTTGAAGAATGCCTGAAAAATAATCCGGGTATCCGGGGTATTATGCTGGGTTCACATGGATTATTTACCTGGGGCGATACGGCTTACGAATGTTATGTCAATACACTTGAAGTAGTCGAGAAATGTGCAGAATACATTGAAGAAAATGTCAAAAAGAATGGCGTCGTTTTCGGAGGTGCAAAAATCCAGAGTCCTGATCAAAACATCCGAAGATCACAGGCTGCAAAAATTGCTCCTGTCCTTCGGGGGCTGTGTTCATCCGAACGATACATGATCGGACATTTTACGGATGATAAACGGGTGCTGGAATTTATCAATTCCAATGATCTGGAACGGCTTGCCCCATTGGGTACCAGCTGCCCTGATCATTTTTTACGCACCAAGATCAGTCCGCTGCTCTTAAACCTTGCACCTGATGCCAATCTGGATGATAAAGATCAACTGAAGACTCTTCTTGAGCCCCTTTTTGAAGAATATCGCAAGATGTACGCCGCATATTATGAAAGCTGCAGGCATCCCAACTCCCCGGCCATGCGTGATCCTAATCCGGTGATCGTCCTTTATCCGGGTATAGGTATGTTTTCTTTTTCCAAAGACAAACAAACCGCTAGAGTTGCTGCCGAGTTCTATACCAATGCAATAAATGTAATGCGTGGTGCTGAAGCCATATCCGAATACACCTCTTTACCCAGACAGGAAGCTTTTAATATTGAATACTGGCTGCTGGAAGAAGCAAAACTCCAGCGTATGCCTAAAGCAAAACCACTTTCCGGTAAAATAGCTCTGGTAACAGGAAGCGCAGGAGGCATAGGAAAAGCAATAGCAAGAAAATTCGCTCAGGAAGGCGCTGTTGTTGTGCTGAATGATCTGGATCAGAACCGTTTGGATGAAGCAGGAAATCAGTTCCTGAAAGAGTTCGGCAAAGATTCATACACCACAGTTCAGCTGAATGTTACGCTTGATGAGGATATACAAAACGCTTTCAAACAGGCTTCTCTTGCCTTTGGCGGTGTTGATATCATCGTCAATTGTGCCGGACTTTCAATCTCTAAGCCGATTGAAGAACATACCGATAAAGACTGGGATCTGCTCTACGATGTACTGGTAAAAGGTCAGTTCAAGGTTACGCAGGAAGCGGTAAGTATATTGAGAAAACAAAACAAGGGTGGTGACATTCTGAATATTGTGAGTAAAAACGCCTTGGTTTCAGGTCCGAATAATGCCGGTTACGGATCTGCCAAAGCTGCACAATTACATCTGAGCCGCCTGAATGCAGCAGAGCTGGGTGCAGATAAGATCCGTGTCAATGTAGTTAACCCCGATGCAGTAATCGCCGACAGTAAAATATGGGAAGGCGCATGGGCCGAAGGCAGAGCCAAAGCCTACGGAATTACGGTTGCTGAGCTCCCGGCATTTTACGCCAAGCGTACCCTCCTGAACGAAACCATTTTACCTGAAGACATTGCCAATGCATGTTTTGCCTTTGTTGGCGGACTGCTGAACAAATCAACCGGAAATGTACTGAATGTAGATGGCGGGGTGGCCATGGCATTTGTCAGATAATTTAATTGAAATACGCTTATGAAGCTAGAAGAAAGTAAAATCGTTCAACATAATCAGGATCTGATCAATTTGCATCAGGCCAAACTCAGCTTTGCAAAAACGATCATTCCCGATCATGATGCGATCATTTCCAGACTCATTGATTTTCAGATTGCCATTCCCAGCTGGGCATTAGGCAATGGCGGTACACGCTTCGGTCGTTTCCCGGGAGGCGGAGAACCCCGGAATCTGGAGGAAAAGATTGAAGATGTGGGGCTGATCCATCAGCTTAACCAATCAGGGAATGCGATTTCACTGCATATTCCATGGGATATTCCGAAAGATTATCAGGTAATCCGCAATCTGGCCAAAGAACATGGCCTGCGTTTCGATGCCATGAATTCCAATACCTTTCAGGATCAGAAAGATCAGAAGGAAAGCTACAAATACGGTTCTCTCCAGCATGTTAATCCGGCAGTCAGAAAACAGGCCATTGATCATAATATTGAAGTGATCCGGCATGGTATCGAGCTGGGTTCAAAATCACTGACGGTATGGCTTGCCGATGGCTCCTGCTTCCCCGGACAACTCAATTTCAGACAGGCCTTTCAAAATACACGGGAAAGCTTGAAAGAAATTTATGCTGCCTTACCGGATGACTGGAAAATGTTTGTAGAATACAAAGCCTATGAGCCTAATTTCTATTCCACTACCGTGGGCGACTGGGGTCAGTCGCTTTTATATGCCAGTAAATTAGGTCCGAAGGCTTATACCCTCGTAGATCTTGGCCATCATCTGCCCAATGCCAATATTGAACAGATT
>JBAZHY010000164.1:0-5220 GCA_041652175.1 Pedobacter sp. | reverse complement strand
TGTCCCATCCAAAACAGCCACAGCATATTAAAAAGTATATGAAAGAAGCTGCGCTGTACAAACATATAAGTTATGATGGTCCAGAAATTCAAGGGGATTTCAGACAGTTCTGAGGGTACAGAAAGTATTGTTGTAATCTGATCAGCTACCGGACTGCTTCCGGTACTGAGGAATTCGGCAACAGCAATCAGATTAATAAGCAGGAAAACAAGGATATTGATTCCCATTAACAGAAATATCGGATTTCCCGATTGGAAAGCTTTGAAGTATAAGTCTTTTAACAGTGATCTATTCATAAAAATTATCCCGTCGTTTTAATCCCCAGATTTTCACTAATATAAAACCAAAAAGAGCTCCTCCCAAATGTGCAAAGTGTGCTACTGAGTCGCCTGAGAATTGTTTTACACCCAGGAATAATTCAAGCAGGACATAAACAGGTATGATATATTTTGCTTTTATAGGTACGGGAATGAACATGATGAACAACTCGGCATTAGGGAAAAGCATTCCAAAGGCAATAAGTAATCCGAAAATTGCTCCCGAAGCACCGACCATGGGAGTTAAATAAATACCCAGTAGGGTGGATGCACCGTCTTTACTGATCAGTTGCGGATTAAAAGAAATAGTTCCTTTAAATGAATCAATTAGAAATGAGCCATTATTGACTGCACTGCCCGTGATGCTGTAAACTTCAAAACTTTGTACCAGTAACTGAAGTCCGAGTGCTCCAAGTCCTGTGATCAGATAGAAGTTCAGAAAGCGTTTTGAACCCATGGTATACTCAATGGAAGATCCGAAGGTATAGAGGGCAAACATATTGAACAGAATATGGAACAGTGAAGAATAATCATGCATAAACATGTAAGTAATCACCTGCCATATTCTGAAATCAGGACTGTCAAAATAATGAACTCCAAGAACCTGAGTCATCATCGGACCTCCGAACATCAGTGTGGCAATATAGAAGATGATGTTAATGATCAGTAGGTTTTTTACTACCGGCGGTATATGCGCAAGGGGCGAGTTTCCGAAATTCATATTTTGATTATTCTGATATTATTATTCAAATCTTTGTAAGAGTTCTTCCAGTGTAAATGTACTGATTACAGGTTTCCCGCTAAGCGATGTATTGGGCATTTTACAGGCAAATAATTCATCGATCAGGTGATTCATTTCATCAGGGGATAATTGCTGACCAGATTTTATAGCTGTATTACGGGCCAGCGCACGTGCAAGACTGTCGCGCTTACTTATTTTAAGATTAGCCTGATTGTTCTTAAATCCTTCAATCAGGCGTTCCAGAATTTCCACCTCACTGATATTCGCTCCTAAATCTGCCGGAACCCCCTCTATAATCACGGTGTTTTTTCCGAACTCCCTGATCTGAAAGCCAAGAGATTGGATATCACTTATTAATTCTTTAACCAGCTCAAAGTCTGAAGCATTCATGGTAACAGTCTGAGGGAATAAGCTTTGCTGACTGGCTCCCTGATGGTTTTCAAGATGCTGTAAATAACGTTCAAATAATACACGTTCATGGGCGGCCTGTTGGTCGATCAGCATAAAGCCGGATTTGATTTGTGAAATAATGAAGCGGTTATGAAGCTGATAAATTTGTTTGCCGGCGTTATTTAATACCTGATTATTAATTTCCACCTGCGGACTTGCATCCAGCTCAAAATTTTGTTGTTTTGATTCAGGCTGAACGATTTCATACAATGAACCCCAGTTTTTGGTAATACTCTTTCTTTCTTCACCACTGCTTCTCAGGAATGGGATCTCACGTTCTTTATTAGTACTTAGAAATGGATTAAAATCGGGATTGAATGAAATCGCAGGTGGGACAATGTCTTCATGAGCTTTTGTGCTGATCATCCGGCTGAAGCCGGTTTCCTGATTAAAGTCTAATGTCGGACTGATATTATATCGCCCCAAAGAGCGTTTTACCGCAGAGCGTATAATTGCATAAATGGCTTTTTCATCCTGGTATTTGATCTCAGTTTTGGTGGGATGAACATTGATGTCAATTTTAGAAGGATCAATTTCGATGAAAAGTACATACAGTGGAAAACTGTCGGCACTTAAAACTTCTTCATAAGCATTCAGTACCGCATGATTGAGATACGGATCTTTGATGAAACGGTTGTTCACAAAGAAAAACTGTTCTCCTCTTGTTTTTTTTGCAAACTCAGGCTTACCAATATACCCTTTAAGGCCAATGATGGATGTTTCTTCCTCTACCGGTACCAGTTTCTGATTATATGCATTCCCGAACAGATGAATGATCCTTTGCTTTAAACTTCCCTTAGGAAGGTGAAAAACTTCATTGCTATCGTGATGAAGGGTAAAGAATATTTCCGGATTTGCCAGTGCCACTCGTTGAAATTCATCATTCAGATGGCGCATCTCCACTGCATTTCCTTTTAAAAAATTACGGCGTGCCGGTGTATTATAAAAAAGATTTTTAACACTGATACTGGTTCCGGGCATTGCAGAAACCGGCTCCTGACTAATAATTTCAGAGCCTTCGATTCTGATGCAGGTACCCAACTCATCTTCATGGCGACGGGTTTTTAGTTCAACCTGAGCAATTGCAGCAATGGAAGCCATCGCTTCGCCTCTGAACCCCATCGTTCTGATGGCAAACAGATCTTCAGCTTTACGAATTTTTGACGTTGCATGCCTCTCAAAGCACATACGTGCATCGGTCATACTCATCCCGCAACCATTATCAATTACCTGGATCAATGATTTACCTGCATCCTTAATTAATACCTGTATCTTATCCGCACCAGAATCAATGGCATTTTCTATCAGTTCCTTAAGGGCAGAGGCCGGTCTTTGTACTACCTCGCCTGCTGCAATCTGATTGGCAACCGAATCAGGTAAAAGCTGTATAATATCAGACAAATTTTTATGAGTTATGACACCGCAGTGTAAGCTGTAAATTTATTATCGGAATATCCAGTCAGGATTTTCATTTCAAAGATAAGGTGTTTTACTTATCAGGAGGAAGCTAAAATGAAACAGGCGATGTTGTTTTTACAACATCGCCTGAATAGCATAAATCAGTGTCTTCTATAATTATTCTGCGGTACTTTGTTCAGAGACGAATTTGTTAACCTTATTTTTTACAGGGGTTACTGTTCGCAGATAGGCATAAATTGCTTTAAGATCTTCAGTTTTTATCCTGGCAAACATTTCCCATGGCATCACCGTGTTAAATTCTCCCGGTTTAACAACTGCAGGTTTGTAGGTGCTGTCGGCATATTGTTTGAAGCGTTTGACAAAATCTTCCTCCCTCCATTTACCAATACCGGTTTCCGGATCAGGCGTAATATTCGCAGAGCTGACAGTACCTCCACCTGGCATATTAAATTTAGCTCCTCCGGCCAGTTCTAATCCTGGGATAGGATCACCCTTATCTTTTTGAGTATGACATCCGGTACAATCAGCAGCATTGAACAGGTATGCCCCGTAAGCTACAGGATTATTCTGATCAGGCCGTTTAGAAAACCTTGCAGGTTGAGGGATGGTATTAATAATAAAATTCATTGGAAAATCAGGTTCCGACTCAGGGACGATATTTTCAATAGGCTCCAGAGTACGTATGTATGCAATAATCGAATACAAATCTTCCCTGTCCATTTTTCCATAGCTCGGATGGGGCATGAGTGGAAACAGAGCTTTGCCATCTTTATTTACACCGGAAGAAATTGCTCTTAATATCTCACCGTCTGACCAGTCTTTTAATACGAAGGGAGTAATGTTTTTTGCGAAAAACTTTCCCGGAAGTCCGAATCCCTGATTAAATTCCTGTCCGCCTTTACCGTAGCTTCCTTCAACTATCGGACCTGCAAACTTAGTCCAGTCGCGGGTTGAATGACAATCCACACAGCTGATCATACTGTTTGCGAGATATTTCCCACGTTCAATACGTTCAGGTGTGAGTTCAACTTTAAGTATTTCGGGTTCACCAACATCCGGCAATGCGAAACTTACAAAGCTCAATACTCCAACTATAGCAACTATTATCAGGAGTACGACATATTTTATTCCTTTTTTGAGTTTTTGTTTCATTTTTAATAGATATATACTCTAAATTATGATGCGATTTTTACTCAATAGGTTATTTTTTTATTTCTGATAAATACTAATTCGTTGAAATTCTGACTATTAAGTTAATAAAAAGATATTAAATCAAATAAGTTTCAGGATTATTTTTTTGTGGATTTACCGTTGGATTTACGCAGTTGTTTATTGTATTGCAGGATTATTACTTGCTGATTTAATAGCTTTAAAACTATCTTTAATTTTTAATCCATGCGGGTTACAACATTATTATATGAGGAAGCTTGTACGAGCCGGATATATACAAGTTTCATAATCATTAAAACAATTATATTCTGATGAAAAATATTTATTTAATTTTTCTTGCGTTGTTGTTGGTTTCATGCGGTTCCCGAAAAGAGGCTGATTTGGTAGTATATAATGCCGTAGTTTATACCGTTGATGATCAATTTTCAGTAAAAGAGGCTTTTGCCGTGAAAGACGGGAAGCTTCTTGACTTAGGTAGCTCTGAAGAAATACTCAAAAAATATAAAGGCGAAATGCTTGATGCCGGAGGTAAATCAGTTTATCCGGGTTTTATAGATGGTCATTCTCATTTCTATGGGTATGGCAAGAGTTTACAGGATGTGGATCTTGTTGGAACCAAAAGCTGGGAAGAAATCCTTGAAAAGCTTAAAACATTTAGTCTTGATAATCCGGAAGGATGGATCATTGGCAGGGGTTGGGATCAGAATGACTGGAATAACAATAAATTCCCGAATAATGAAAAGCTGAATGTCTTATTCCCCGGCAGACCGGTTATTCTGACAAGGATTGACGGACATGCAGCAATTGCCAATAAGTTTGCACTTGATCTGGCAGGAGTGAAACCCGGCCAGAAATTAACCGGAGGGGAAGTAGAAACTGTTAATGGAGGGCTTACCGGAATATTAATTGATAATGCGGAGGGACTTGTCTTCTCTAAAGTTCCACCAGCCTCTGAAAAACAAATACATGATGCATTTCTCGATGCTCAAAAGAATTGCTTTGCGGCCGGTCTGACAACGGTTACGGATTGTGGTATCGGTTACGGACTTATTCCGGTTATAGAAAAACTGCAGCAGGACAATGAGCTTAAGATGCGTATGTATGCTATGCTTTCAGACAGCA
>JBAZHY010000163.1:0-5230 GCA_041652175.1 Pedobacter sp. | reverse complement strand
TCCATTAATAGTAATACCATCAACTATATATAGTGGTTGGCTACTTCCGCTAATCGAGCGATTACCTCTAAGCAAAATCTTAGATGCTGCTCCAACACCTGAACCTGAATTTGTTATGGTAAGCCCGGAGACTTTTCCACCAAGACCCTCTAAGAGATTAGCTGTCCGAGCTTGAGTAAGTCCAGAAGTTGTTATATTCTGAGCAGCATAGCTTAACGATTTTTTATTCCGTTCTATACCTAATGCTGTTACAACTACCTCAGATAATGATTGCATATCTTCTCTTAACTGAATCTGAAGACTCGTTTGAGAATTAACAGATATCTCTTGAGATATAAAACCGATATATTTAATAATTAAAGTTGCATCAGCAGGTGCATTAATTGAGAAATTACCATTAATATCAGTCGTAGTCCCAGTAGCAGTACCTTTAACTATGATACTCACCCCAATAAGAGGTTCCCCTTTAGAATCACTTACAGTACCTCGAATATCAATACGCTGGGAAATAATAGCATCCAACTTACTATTGATAAACCCAGCTTTAGGTTTTATCAGTATTATTTTTTCAGAAATTTGAAAAGTAAAAGGTTGGCCTGTCAATGAAATTGTTAAAGCGTCTTTTAGGGCAACGCCATTAACATTTATATTAACCGGATTGGCCTTTTCAATTAGATCGGAGTTGTAGACTAATTGATAACCACTCTGCTTACGAATTTCTTGCAAAACAGTCTTCAATGGTGCATTTTTACCGTTTAAAGTTATCTCTTGTGTGAAGCCTGCAGCACTTACACTGAGGCAGCTAAAGGTTAAAATCAATGCAGTTAAATTCATTATAAGAACCAGTTTGGACTTTAAAGAACCGAAGGGGCAGATGTACTGATAGCCACTAACAATTCCATTGATGAGAATTTTTAATTTCATACTTTTACAGAATTAGGGTAAATGATTGTGTTAATTAATTTGGGTTGATTAGGCGATTGTGCCCTTATAAAACCGGATGTGTCGCAAGCACCTCCGGTTTATTTTTTAGTCATTCTATTCTACATAGGCATTCTTGGGTTTACTTAACATTTGAGACTTTAACTATATTATCTTCAATACTAAATTTTACTTTTCCTGTTAATTCTAATACTTCCAAAACTCTTGAAAGGTTTAGGTTTCGAGAAATGTTCGCATTATATCTTGTATCAGGAACTTTTGAATAGTCAACTTTAACATCATACCAACGCTCTATCTGTTTAAGTATATCTATCAGATAAGTATCATTAAATTGAAAATTACCTTTATGCCATGCGATTGCCTGTTCTATATTAGCCTCATGTACTAAAATTATCCCATTTTTATTTTTTGCCTCCTCGCCTGGTTTTAAATACTTGAAGTTATTTAATGATTTTTCCGAGACTTTAACTGATCCCTCAATTAAAGTTGTTCTAGTGACTGATTCGTTAGAATAAGCATTAACGTTAAAATGAGTGCCAAGAACTTCAACTAACTGGTGTTTGGTTGATACTCTAAATGGCATTTCAGCATTTGGGAAGACTTCAAAATAAGCTTCCCCAACCAATTCTACTTGGCGCTCATTACCATTAAAAATTGCGGGATATTTTAAAGAAGAAGCAGCATTCAACCAAACTTTACTCCCATCCGGAAGATTTATTTGATATTGCCCACCTTTGGGAGTTTCTATTTGATTGTATAAAATTCGGTTCTCTAAAACTCCTATTTTATTGATAACGTTTTCATAAATTAACTTTCCGTCTGAGGTTTTAGTAATGCTAATTCCTGACTGAACTGCAATTTCTCCACTTCTAACCTCATCAAGTACTATTTTAGATCCATCAGCTAGAGTTAAAATTGCTTTATTCCCTCCGGGAGCAACATCATTAGCTTTTAAAGTTTTTATTTGAACTAAAGTTTGATTTGAATTATCTTTTTGTTTATAAAAAAACAGACTAAAAGACAATACAAGAATTATGGATGCTGCCAAAGCGTAGTAATATTTTCGTCTAAAGAAAAGAGAACTTTCGTTTGCCGATTCATAAATCTGTTCTTTCAGCTTTACTAAAATCTCCTCTTTGATTACGTAATCAGGCTTTGAATAAGATAAGTCCTTACCTTTTTCACTAAGCCTTTTATAGTATTCTTCAACAAGTAAAATTTCTGACTTATCAGCTTTCCCTGCTAAATATTTATCAATTAGGTCTATAAAATATTGTTCTTCCATGGCACTTATAACATTAAGTACCAAAAAACGACATTCACCCTACAAAAAAGAAAAAATAGGAATTAAGTTATCTAAAAGAGGTTGAGGCAATAATTATTGAGATACACATTTCCCAATTTAATCCACCTCTAATATGTTTCAATGATTTAGACATTCTCTTTTCAACTGTCTTTTCTGAAACATTTAAATGTGTAGCAATTTGTTTATAAGTATACCCCTCGTCACGGCTGAGACGAAATGTCTCTTTACACTTATCCGGTAATGTAATGAGTAATTTATGTAAAAGCTGCTGTTGCTCTTTAAATATTAGGGGATCATCATTTAAAATTTCGACAGTGATTGATTTTACCCGTTCATAAAATCGCATGTCCACATTACTTAATCTAATACTTTTTAATACAAGAAACCGAGCAGCCTGCTGTAAATAGGGTTTTAAAGTCTGAATATCACATTCAGATCTCCTCTGCCATAAACTGATAAATACATTTTGAACAATATCTTTAGCAGAATCCTCATCCTGGATAATAGCATATGCTGTTTTAAATAAAATGTCCCAATAACGATTATAAATCTCTGTAAAAGCACAAGAATCCCCGCTTTTAAGCAAGTCGGTTAAATCATTATCTGTTAAAGTAGAATAATTAGACATATACTTCTTTAAACAAGTATAATAAAATTACATTCAAATTAAATGGAAGGTAGATTATAAATATTATAAAGCAGAAAAGAATTAAGTATTTAGAGCTATTTCTTATTCAATTACGTTATTCATCGAAATATACTTAAAATCCAAAGACTTAAGCATATAATCAATAAGTTTCCGATTCCAATTCATGATGACTCCCCAGCATCCTCACAAATCCCGGATTGATTTTTATGGATTTACTCTTACAATACTGAATAATGTCATTACCTAAACGGGTATTGGAATGATTGAAACGAACCTGTTTATTAATTTGAAGAAAGCCGATTTTAGTTAGCCATTCGGGCATCTTTTCACCAGCCTTTTCCGGCATATAAACCGTACAGTCGCTAAAGCTGACCCCCAGCTCTGCATCCAGATTATAAATTTGCTTGAGTGTTTCATCTACCTCAGGAACAAACTCCGTATTCATAAATCCGAATCGGCCTCTGAATGGTGCCGCATCTTTTACAATCCTGCTTACTGAGCAATTATCAAATCGCAGGTTTGCGGTTCCTTTGCCTGCATAAATATCCATGTTGCGACAACCTTCGAATCTGATTTCCGGATATAAGGCATCCGGACGTTTATTGCCGGATGTATCATTGATATAGAAGTGAACATTATCTTTTACAGCATTCAGTGGCATTGCATCCAACTTCTCCAGATCCACATTACGAATCAGAATACGACTATTGCTTTCCATCCTGACACCATCATACGAACCCTCCTTCTGCATATAATATTTGGAACAGTCATACAACTGGAATAAACGCAGTCCCTGTTTGCGCCCGCGAACACTGACATTGCTGATATCCATTTGCTGAGGGAAGAACAATCTTACCTTATCTGCATTATTTACCCATTCCGAAGTTTTCATTAACCAACACACTGCCTTACTTTCCTCCTGTCCGGTAAAGTCAACCACCATATCCTGAACAGTCAGAGTGCGCCCGTAACCTATAGGATACTTAAAATCGAAATCAGCTGTGACAAACTGCAATACTGATACCTGACTTGCACCTGTACGGGGTACAAGTCTGCAGTTCTTTATCCGTATATCCCCATCCCATTTTGCACCATAATCAGACCTGAATGAAATAAATGTATTGGTATTGACCAGGGTATTCTCTACAAAAAGATCCCCTCCTCCGGTTAATGTTAACCCGCGTTGTCCTACTTTACTGTCTTTAATATAGAGATTCCAGCAATGAAAATGAACATCCACACGATTCAACATACAGTTTTCAATGCGGAAGTTCTTGGTAAGATTTGTACCAAATACTCCCCAGTGTACCGGACTTCCCTCTGCAGTAATATTTCTGAAAGTTACATTCATCCAGCGGTTACCTGAGATGCCGTAAGTACCCTGAGGCACCATTGGCACCCCCGGCCTATCCTTCTCCCAGGGAATCAGCCTGATATTTTCAACCACCACATCATAAACCATTTTCAGGGAATAAAAACCGCTTCTCTGAATTTTTGCCACATCCTGTTTACCTGGTTCCAGACCAACCCACTGATTTGAAAGAAGAGTTCTGCTGCGTTCAATACGGATTCCGTTTTCTACATAATTTCCTTCATTATCTCCGGAAAGATAAAAAGTACCACCGGTAATAATAAGATAGCTATCACTGGCCGGATAAGCCGTCAGGCTGGTATAATCCTTAAAAGTCCAGGCCATTTCTCCAACAATACGGCCATGCTCTTCTACGTAGAAAAGTTCTTCCCTTGCCCATCCCTTACTGATACCCGTGCTCTGATTTCGTAACCCGATCGTATCGTTTGAATCGGCTACAATAACAAAACAGTTTTTATAAAGTGCAAGCTCGGGAATAACCTGGGCTCCCGGCTTCAGCTGACTGATTAACGAGCGTTTCGCAGATTCGCTTAATTCTATCGGATAGGGAGCAACATCACTCAATACTTTAAAACGCGGTTCCTTTCCATTAAATTTTTCGTCGAAATGAAAGATACTTTGTCCCCAGTCAACATTAGTCTTAATCACAATTGCTGTTGTTTCTCTGAACCAGTATTCGCCACTAAGATTAATCACCGGCATACGATGGGCATTGGCATAATGATGAGCCGCCTTAATCTGAACCCCATCGTCATTTTTCTGATCACCAACAGCACCAAAAAGCTTATAATTAACCGCACTTATGTTGATCAGTTCTGCAATAAGTCCCTTTTGTAAAGTAATTATACTGCCTCCATCCGGAATTAGCTCAGAAACAGCCGTCCTGATCAGATAAGTACCCTGTCCACCGTCACCCGTTTGATAATACCCTCCGGTTTGCACCACATTACCTGCTTTGAGG
>JBAZHY010000162.1:0-5249 GCA_041652175.1 Pedobacter sp. | reverse complement strand
CAAAATAACGAAGGCAATGGAAAAAAAGCTTATGAAGGAGCAGAAATAGATCGTTTGATCAGCTCTTCCAGATTGGGTTCAAATATCTCATTATCTTTTTCTTATAATATTGGTCTGGGACAGAATAAAAAATAAAAACAAGAGACTTAACGAAGGCTTAAAGTTGAGCTAACATTGGTTCTCTACTTTTATAAAAATTAAAAACAATAACATGAGATCATTAAAATTTAAGACTTTAATCATTGCACTGGCAGTTTTTGCATCATCCTGTTCAAAGGATTCAGAAACTCCGGATGTTGTTGGAGGTAAACAAACTCTGACTTTGCAAAATGGAGCAGTTATTTCAGGTGTTTACAAGAACACAGTCCTTAATCTTACAGAAGGTACCTATACTATGAAAGGTTATGTATATTTTGAAGATGGCAGTGAGATTAACATCGCAGCAGGATCAACTATCAAAAGTGATGTTTCTGATAAAGGTGCTCTGATTATTGAAAGAGGTGCCAAAATTAATGCTATCGGAACAGCTGCAAAGCCAATTGTATTTACTTCAGGTAAAGCAGTAGGTCAGCGTAATCCTGGCGACTGGGGCGGTATCATTATTTTAGGAAAAGCGAAAACAAATCGCTCCACAGAACCTACTATTGAAGGTGGAGTTGGAAAGAACTATGGTGGTACTGTGGATAATGATAATTCCGGTACATTGAAATATGTTCGTATTGAGTTTGCAGGTATCGCAGCTCAGCCAAATTCTGAGATTAACGGTTTAACACTTGGTGGTGTTGGTTCAGGAACAACAATTGAATATGTACAGGTTGTTTATGGTAATGATGATGCCTTTGAAATTTTCGGTGGAACTGTAAATGCTAAATATCTTGTTGCCTATGGAACAGCTGATGATGATTTTGACTTTGATTTCGGATATACCGGTAAAATTCAGTTTGGTGTTACACTGAGGGATCCTTCATTTGTAGATGGTGGTGATGCCGGTAATGGTATTGAGTGTGATAATGACGGTACAGGTACAAATGCAACTCCTACAACTCGTCCGGTGCTTTCAAACTTTACTTTCATTGGTCCTAATGTAGATAATACATCTTCAAAGAACCATAATTTTGCAAATCGCTTCAGAAGATCTTCAAATTTTGTTTTGAACAATTCTGTACTTATAGGTTGGATGAAAGGTGGTCTTTCTCTTGAGTCTGACGCTACTTACAATAGCCTGGTTGGTACTACTACTACCTCAGAATTTAAGAACAACTTATTACATGCAAATGCGGCAACTTATAAAATCGGTTCTGTAACCGTTGCAGGAGCCAGTGATTTAATAGTAAAGGCTAAAGCAGAAGCGAGTGCAACTATAACGTTAGCCGCAGCTGCTGATGCAAAAATTACTGATCCGTTTAATCTTACAAATCCAAATCTTCTTCCTCAGGCAGGCTCTCCTGCTTTAACAGGAGCAGCATTTGCGGGTGATATCTCAAATTCTTTCTTCACTGCAACTACTTACCGTGGTGCATTCGGAACAACTAACTGGATGGCAGGCTGGACTAATTTTAATTTAACTAAAGGAGCAAACGGTTATTAAAAGATCCTTTAATTTTGATTGTTAGTAAAAGTACCCGCTGAATGGCGGGTATTTTTCTTTTCAGACTTTTGTAAACTATTGTGTAGTTGGATGATAACTGTAAACAACTTCATAATTAGTATTTTGAAACTGTGTTGCGATCTGACCTATTCTTAGATTCTGTTCCTGCGGAGTAGGTTCACAAACTGAATATTTTTGTCCGTTATAAATAATAGACTTGCCCACAGGTTTATCAAATTGTACAGCCATGCTGATGTGGGTAGGGTATAAGAGTGCGATCATCGGTAAATTATAAATTTCCTTTACCAGATAAAAGAAAAGCCCTGCCCGGTCATCACAGTCGCTGTATTTTGAGAATAAGGTTAATTCGGGTGAAAGACGTTTTTCCTTCCCGAAATTGTCTTCGTCATTCTGGTACAGGAAAGCATATCGGGTAAATCTCATTAAATAATCCACACCCTTTTTTTGTGTCATGCCCTTAAGATTTCTTTTAAGTATAGGAATCAATGAGCTGTAGGTCTCATGACTGAGAGGAATATTAAAGTAGGACTCGAAATCCACACCCGGATAGTTTGCAAATATTGTTTCCACTTCGGGATTTAGCTTGATCTGAAAATGATAAGCTTTTTGTTTGTATTGAAACAGGACTTCTTTTTCACGATAGGATTCAGGCTTGAAATCGGGCATTCGGGTAACCTTATATGAAAATGAATTTTTTGCTTCAGGGATGCTAATCTGTATAGGATAAACTTTATCTTTTTCAAAATCTATCTTTCCGTAATCATGATAGTTCAGGCACATATATTTGTTTCCTTCGATGCTGAAGAAGGGAATATCATTAATATTTTCATCATTTCTTACATAGAAAATAATCCTGTTAGTTCCTATTGAAATTCTTGCATCATAACCTGATTTACTCAAGAAAAACCATTTGTATAAGGTGTAACGATGATAGTTATCAGCTTTGGGACTGATCTTCTGAGCTGTTTTTCTGATCAGCTGATAATAGATCCAATCATTCAACTGGTGTTTTTCTTTATATTCAAGCAGGGAGTTTAATACGGATTGATATTTGCTGTGATCCAGTTTGTGGTAAAAATCCTTTATCGCAGCGGAACTGAGTTCTTTAGAAAACTCAATATCAGATGATGGATCAAGCTCGAAATTGAATGTTCCGCTATAAAACTCAATGCTGAAATTATTCGCGTAGCTTCTGTTGAAGGTGCTGCAAAGTGCAATAATTAACAACAGTTTGAGGCTTAATATGGAATACAGAAATTTCAATTCTTAATTACTTAACATTAAATTTACATTAAAATAATGTAAAAGTAACATTCAATTGAAATTTTAGTTTGTTTATTCTATTTTATTGATCATTTCTTCCGGTATTTTATTGATGTCGGCAATCAGAAATCCATCCAGAGAGTCTGAAAATTTCGGATCTGTATTAAAACATAAAATTTTAGCATTCAATGCAAGATATTGTCTTAATAATACCGGTATTTTCATGTGAGAGCATTCTATGTCAGAAATAATGTTGTCTAAGTTTTTAAGAGAACTTTCTGCTTCAATTAGTAAATCCTTATCTATTTTTTGAAAATCTACCTTGAATTTCTTTCTTGGTTTTACAAATCCGGCTAATTCGGCGTCGAAATGATGGGTACTGATATAATCGATAATCAATGATTTAGATAGTTTAGAAAATTTATTGCTGATACTAACAGGTCCGATCAGATAATTGTAAGAAGGATTGTTATTTATAAACTTTAAGATTCCTTTCCAAAGCAGAAAAAGAGGCAGAGGTTTTTGCTGATATTCTTTTCGGATCCAGGATCGGCCAAGTTCAAGACTTTGCCGGAGAATTGGGTAGAATTGCGATTTTATTTTGAAGAGCTCATTGAGGTAAAACCCCCTTTTGCCCATACTTTCGTAAATTTCTTCTCCTTTACCGATTCGATAGGCCCCAACAACCATCTTTTTGGATTTATCCCAAATAAAAAGATGGTAATAATATATGTCGAACTTATCCAGATCTGTCTCATTATTGGTTCCTTCCCCAATTTCCCTGAAGGTAAGTTCTCTTAGCCTGCCAATTTCTTTTAAGATATTTGGAATATGAAATGAAGGACTAATAAAAACTTCGTATTCATTCTGGGAGTGTATTTTAAATTCTTTTAATTCTGCGAGGTCTTTTTCAAGCATTTCAACCGGTATGCAAGGTACAACAGGCTTTTGTTTTGCTCTTATTTTGAATAATTTACCAGGTTGAAATATTCGGGGTTCATTTTCAATTCCGGCACCCAAAGCATAGGTTTTAGCTCTCAGGTATTCGAGTAGGCGGCTATTATTCTGTTGGAATGGAAGTTTTGAAACGACAATTTGTTTACCAATTCTTAAGCGGATTTTATGACCTTTTTTGTTGAATAATTCAGACGGAAGCTTCGCAGTTCTTAATGCAGGATGTATAAGACTTAAGATGTGGAATAACAGACTATTATTGCCGTGAAAATAAATTGGAACAACCGGTACGTTGGCTTTTGAAATTAATTTTCCTACTACGGGATGCCATAAGCGGTCGCTTACCTGCTGGGTTTTAGCTTTGAAAGTTGAAACTTCCCCGGCAGGAAATATTCCAACAGGAATTCCTGATTTAAGTTGTTCGAGAGTGTTTTTTATCCCACTTATACTAGATGAGTGTTCAAGGTTCTCGAATGGGTTAACTCCGATAAAATAATTGCTGAGATTCGGAATTTTCTTCAGGAGGAAATTAGCCATCAACTTTGAGTCAGGCCTTACCATACACATGATTTTCAATAGAATTAAACCCTCAACTCCGCCATAAGGGTGATTGGCTATTACAATAAATGCACCTTCTTTGGGAAGATTTTTAAGTTCTGATTCATCAAACTCAACTGTAATTCCTATTATCTCAAGAATTTTATCAATGAATGCAAGTCCCTCTAAATGTTTTGCCTTTTCGAAAGCTGTATTTACTTCATTAATCTTCATTAGTTCCATCAGAACTGTAGCTAAGGCGGGCAGGTGTAATTTATCTAGTTTAGTTGCTTTAGAGAATTCCTCTTTAGTGATAATTTTCATTATTCTTGGTTTCGATCTATTATTCTGTAAAATTACGTGTCTTGTCTTTCTTAATTCAGGAAATAATTTGGTGTAAGTTCTGAAATGGCTATTGTATATCTGATAATATGAATTTATATTTAAGTTAAATTTTTCTTTCCGGAAAATCCCCAATGCCGTTTATACGATGCGGTATCCAGCTTTGTTTTTTATAATACTAAGATGCAGGGGATAAAAGAATCTATTAAATCATATTTTACTTTCTCAAAAAAAGAGCTGAATGGGATTATACTGTTAATAGCTTTAATTCTTATTTCTTTATCATTTCCGGCTATTTACCGTTACTATAGTGTAAAACCCATTTATGAAATGGAAGTCCTGGATACAGAGATCATTAAATTTCAAGAAGAAATAAAGCGGATCAATGTTAATCAAATAGGAAAAAGAGCTACTAAAGCTGAGTATTTTATTTTTGATCCAAATGGTCTGGATGAAAAATCATGGAGGAAACTCGGACTTTCAGACAGGCAAATCAAAGTGATCTATAAATTTGAAACTAAAGGCGGAAGGTTTTACAATAAGG
>JBAZHY010000161.1:0-5258 GCA_041652175.1 Pedobacter sp. | reverse complement strand
TTCTCTAATCGATGAATATCCTGATTGGAAATTTATCATCGCTCCTCATGAAGTCAATGAGAAAAGACTGAAAGAGCTGAAAGATCTCTTCCCCGGATCTGTTAATTATTCAGAAATTAAAAATAATGAACTACAAGAAACAGATCCGGCAGATCACCGGATATTAATTATTGATGGTATTGGTATTCTATCTTCAGTATATCAGTACGGTACAATAGCTTATATAGGTGGTGGATTCGGTGTAGGTATCCATAATACACTGGAAGCTGCTGCTTTTGGAATGCCGGTTATCTTTGGACCTAATTATACAAAATTTCAGGAGGCTGTCGGACTAATTGATGAAGGTGCTGCATTTTCAGTTAAAAATCCTGAAGAATTAAGCCTTTGCATGAGCAAGCTTCAGGAACCCGGGTACCTGCAAGAGTGCAGCTTAAAAGCAAAAGATTACGTGCTGGGGAATACCGGTGCCAGTCGAATATTCCTTGATCATCTTTCCGGGAAAGGAATTCTTTAAGCCGATTTTACCAAACCTTCAAGAGACTCAATCCAAAGCGGATCGTCATTCAGACTTTCTACCAGCTGTACATGTTCTCCTCCAAGTGCATGAAATTCTTCCGCATATTCCACACTTACTTCATGAACGGTTTCGATACAATCGGCAACAAATGCCGGACAGAATACTAAAAGCCGTTTAGCCCCTTTCTTTGCCTGATCTTCAAGCACCTTGCTTGTATAGGGTTGTGCCCAGGGATCTTTGCCCAAACGGGATTGGAAACAAACTGTAAACTTATCTTTAGAGAGTCCCAACTTTTCAGCTATCAAGTAAGCTGTGTTATAACATTGTGCTGAATAACAGAACTTATTATTCTCATTGATTACTTTGCAGCAATCATCCACTTTCAGACAATGCTTTTCTGAGTCATCGCCTTTCACCAGCTGACGCTGAGGCAATCCATGAAAACTAAACAGAATATGATCGTACTCCTCAGGTTTATATTTTGCGCCATTTTTTGCAAAAACAGCAATCATTTTTTCATCACCATGGAATGAATTAATAAATGATATATCCGGAATAGTTTGCCATTTACTGACGATCTGCATCACTTTTTCCATTACAGAACCTGTAGTTGCGGAAGCGTATTGCGGAAAAAGGGAAAGCACTTTTATACTATCCACTTTGGCGAGCTTCAATTTCTTTAAAGCCGATTCAATGGAAGGATTCTGATAACGCATCGCCAATTCTACGTGATATTCATCACCCAGACGATCCTGAAGCAAATCCCTCTGAATGATGCTGTAATGCATCAGGGGAGAACCGGTAGTATCAGACCAGATCTCTTTATAAAGCTTAGCCGATTTCGGTCCGCGGAAAGGAACGATAATACCCTTTACCAGCATTGCACGCTGTACCGGAGGAATATCAATCACTCTTCCGTCCATCAGAAACTCATCAAGATATCTTCTTACATCTGCAGTTGAGGGACTGTCTGGTGTACCCAGATTAACTAATAAAACTCCTTTTTTCTTCATTATAGATTTCTGATCGTTCAAAGATAGTCTTAGATCTCTTCACTAAAAAATTGAACTGTCTATTTGACTTTTAAAAAACATATTAATTACCGGCCTGTTTTATCTTCCAGAGCCTCCACCATGGAGTTCCGGGAGAATCATGATGTTCATAATGATAGCCAAAAAAATAGCAGGATAAGAAAGCCAATAAATGATTATTGCTTTGTGAACCTGACTGATGTTTATTCTGATGCTCTCCATGATGAGGCAGCCAGGTACCAAAATAAAAGAGCTGCAGAGTACTGAGTAAGGATGGTAGAACCCAGAACAATAACAGGTTCACTTCATTAATCCATAACTTCAATATATTAAAAATCAAAGCCATTACGAGTACCTGCCAGATAGAAAGATATTCTTTAATAAACTTGAAGTACCAGGGAAGGAAGCCTCCTTCATAATAATCAGGATCCCGGGATGTATGAACGTGTTTGTGATGTTCATGATGCTTGGAGTTCAGCTTTTTGAATGGGAAACAGGCATAAAGCATTGCACATAACTGTCCGATGGCATTATTAAGTTTTCTGTTTGCTGAAACGGTGCCATGCATGGCATCATGGGCAGTTATAAAAAGTCCCGTATACAGATGCATCTGAACAAGAATCAGGAAATAATGCAATGGATTCCTGAAGTTAACCTCAAGGTTCATCAAAATCAGGATACAAACAAGCCATAGGCTCAGTACTATCAGAGCAACGATCAGGCCGGTATTGGACTTCCAGGCAGGCATAAATCAATAAGATTCCAGAACCGATTTTACTTTATTCATCAGCCACATTGGAGTTGAAGTTGCTCCGCAGATACCTATTTTATCTCCGGTCTTAAACAAATCCATATTCAACTCCTCTACACTACTGACAAAATGAGTGTTTGGATTAAATTGCTTGCATACATCAAATAAAACCTTTCCGTTAGATGATTTCTTGCCTGATACAAACATAATATGATCAAAGTTTACAACAAACTTTCTTAAGTCCTCATCCCGGTTTGAAACCTGACGGCAAATGGTGTCATTTGCTTTAAGCTCATAACCTCTTTTAAGGAGCTCATCCTTGATCTGGTAAAACTTAGCAGTACTTTTTGTTGTCTGGCTATAAAGGGTAATTTTTTTAGGCAGCTCAACATTATCCAGTTCAGCAATATCCTGAAATACCAAAGCATCATTATTAGTCTGACCCTGTAAACCAATCACTTCAGCATGTCCATGCTTACCAAAAATCAAAACCTTTTCATCCTGATCGTAAGAGTTTTTGATTCTGTTTTGCAGTTTCAAAACAACGGGACATGAGGCATCTATCAGGGTAATATTATTTTCAAGAGCCAGACGATAAGTTTCAGGAGCTTCTCCGTGTGCCCTGATCAATACTTTCTCATTCTTAATATTCAGGAGTTCATTGTGGGAAATAATTCTAAGACCTTTAGCTTTTAGCCTGCTGACTTCCTCATCATTATGAACTATGTCTCCAAGGCAATACAGGTAACCGTCTTCTTCCAGAATCTCTTCAGCCATATCAATAGCATAAACTACTCCAAAGCAAAAGCCGGAGTCCTGGTCAATTGTTACTTCGAGATTAAGTTTCATTCTCCTGTAATTGAATTATATTTTAAAATGTCGGTTAGACCACAAAAATACTAAATAGTTTATCAGATTGCTGTAATATTCAGGATCAGGAAAAAGAGAGCCTGGACAAACAAAAGCAGAATTGCTGCTTTATTTTCTTTCTTGAAATTCATTTTGCGGAATAACATAAAAAGCAGGAAAGAAAATAAATACCAGCCTATATAATTCTGAACAGGAATTATTCCCTCATTCCATGACCAATAGTCAAACCGAACAGCAACCGGTTCAATAAGAAAATCTATAGCGGTTAAGATCAGAGCTCCCAGAATTGCAAAAAGCACACTGCTTTTTAACTTAAACTGTTCCAAAAATACACCTGCTGAATAAACCAGAATCATCCAGTTTACCCCTATCATCAATGGGGTTGCCCATAGTTTAATTCCAAGCGCCTTTCCATAGGTATATCCACCGAAGACCAATCCTGTGTTAACTCCGATAAGTTCAATGAGAAACCCGAGGCTATAAATGACAAGAGCAAATATTTTCAGATCAGGGGAATTGTCAGCCGCCGTTAAGATTAAAAGAGACAACATCAGCAGCAAATGAAAAGGGACCAGTTTGATAAACAGCCCCTCCAGTTCGGGAATAAGAAAACCTGTTAATCCTACTGCGTGGAACAACACGATTAAGAAACTACAGATCTGAAGCCTGCTTAATTTTATGGTTTTATAGTTCTGCCTTTCCATAAAATTGTTTTGGTATAATATTTATTGACAGACATAACCGAAATTATAACCAGGCAGAGCAGCTGCAGAGGATGCAGAATGATATTCATCAGAACATTCTGTCCCGAAATCAGGGATATCATTATTCTGCTTAAAACAATAAGGGATAAGGCAAAAAGAATCAGTTCCGTACTCAGATAAGCAGCGGCAGCCAGCGGACCTATCACAACCAGAAACAAATAAAAGAAGAGTCCGAAAACATTATTATTAAAGCCTGCAAAAAAATTCTTACTAAAGCCAATAATTGATTCCCTGAAGTTCTTATACATCCGGCACTGAATGAAGTTATTTGCCAGTAATGCTTCCCCTTTATATCCGAAAGTTTTAACAAGTATCATGATTTCGATATCCTCAACTACTTTATTCCTGACCTGCTCATGCCATTGATTTGCCAGGTAACTTTCAGAATCAAACATCATAAATTGTCCGCTTGCTGCTGAAAAGGAGGGATTTTTTGAAATTCTGACTAATCGGAGAGGAAGCAGGTTCAAAAGCACATAATGCATCAGGGGAACGACAAGACGTTCGCCCAAGCTGATCGTAATCTGATTTGTAAACAAGCTCAGCAAATTCAGGCGAAATAATTTCATCCGGTGAACCACATTATTTATCAGACCATTTTTTACCGTCTCATCAGCATCCAGAAAAATAAAATATTTACCGCTTGCGGCATTGGCCAGCTGATAGCAGGCATAATTCTTGCCCAACCATCCGGCAGGAAGTTCTTTTCCTTTCATTACAGTAAATCTGTTATCCCTTGCGCAGAAATCTTCACAAAGTTGCAGGGTATTATCTGATGAATTATCATCCAGAATAATGACTTCATAATTATGATAATCCTGATCACGGATTGATTGCAGCAGATTTAAAATATTCTCTTCTTCATCACGCGCAGGAATCAAAATTGAAACTTTATCATCGTAATGCCTGGGCGATCCCCCGAGTTTTGGATTAGACAAAAAATTAAAAAGGGTTACTGTAAACCGCAGAATCAGGAAAAAGAAAATCAGATAAATCAGGATCATACTTAAATAATATTTGAAGTCTGCTTTTGTCGTGAATCTTCATAATGCTTATTATAAGCACTTTTAATCAATTGAAGACTGGTATATTCAGCTCCCTCCCATTCCTTCAAATAACATGTCAATATCGGCTTACGATTCTGAAAATAATCTATAAAACCTGCAGAAAATACATACTGAAAATTTCTTTTGGAAGAATTAATCAGATTCATCAGACCCTTTTCAAATTTAACCTCATCTACATGTCCTGAATAAAGTTTGCCCTGAGGAAAAATCAGCACCAGATTATGCGGATCATCAAGCAATTTACCGGCAAATTCAAGT
>JBAZHY010000160.1:0-5294 GCA_041652175.1 Pedobacter sp. | reverse complement strand
ATGCGGTTAAGTGATACAGAATCAGAATAATAATGCTTCCTGGGATTAAGTCCGCCCGAATTTATAAGTGAAGAGTCAACCTGCCCGAAAACATGTGGATTAATCAAAAATAATATCAGTATTATACCGTAAAACCGCTTTACCATCCTTATCTGTACCAAACTCTAAAAACCCGAATTTCCGATTTTTTTATGATTGTTTTGAAAATATCTTTCGGAATCAGAAAATATCGGTGATCTAAAATCCTCATACACGGAGAATCAAGCATTTTAATCCTAGAAAAAGCAAAAAACTAATAAACCTTCTTTTAAGAATTTTAAACTAAAAAAAGCTTATTTCTTTGAATTTTATTCTATTAATAGATAGATTTGCCGAACGATGCATCAAAAAGACTATAATCTTGATCCGATAGACCGTGAAATACTTGGTCTCATGCAGGATAATGCCCGGATTTCAAATGCAGATATAGCCAGAGAGCTCGGTATGGCTCCATCAGCAGTACTCGAAAGAATTAAAAAACTTGAACTAAAGAATGTTATTCTGCAATATACAGCACGTATAAATCCCGTAGCAGTCCAACAAAATCTACTGGCTTATGTGTTTATCAAATCAGCTGATGGGCTTGGCTGTAACAGCAGTACGGCAGAACTTGCAAAAATTCCCGAAATTCAGGAGGTTCACCATGTTGCCGGGGATGATTGCTACCTTGTTAAGATCCGTACTTCAGATTCAGCATCCCTCATGGAATTGATGCGAAGCAAGCTCAGCAAAATACCAAATATTCTATCTACTAAAACCATCATCGTTCTTGAAACAGTAAAAGAACAACAACAATTGGTTATACCACCCCCTTTAATATGACAACCAACAAAGCCAATTCCGCCTCACCAATTATGGTAATTCTTGCTTTTGCAATAGTTTACATTGTTTGGGGATCTACTTACTTTTTTATTCAGATTGCAGTAAAGGAATTTCCTCCCTTTATTCTGGGAGCTTTGAGATTTGTTTTGGCAGGAGCGATTATGTTTGCATGGTGCATCATTAAAGGAGAAAAACTTTTCGGTGTGAAAGGAATACAACATGCTGCAATCAGTGGAATATTACTGCTGTTTTTCGGTAATGGTATTATTATCTGGGTAGAACAAAGTATGCCCAGCGGAATGGTTGCCATCATGGTTTCTTCTGCTCCTTTATGGTTTGTTCTTTTGGATAAACCCAAATGGTCGGAAAACTTCAGAAGTAAATCAATTATTGCGGGCATGCTTATCGGACTGGCAGGAGTAGTTCTCTTATTCAGTGATCAAATTTCAGAAGCACTTGCAAGCAATGAGAATGCTCATGTAAGTATGGGAAGCATGGCCCTGCTACTTTTAGCTTCAATCTCATGGTCAGGCGGTTCTCTTTACTCAAAATACAGGTCTGCAGATGCTCCAATTACGGTAACAAGTGCCTGGCAAATGATGGCTGCCGGAATTGCTTTTATACCCGGAGTTATTTATAGAAATGAACTCAGTGGATTTAACTGGTCGGATGTTCCTTCAGATGCATGGATGTCGGTTGCCTATCTGGTTGTTTTCGGATCAATTGCCGGATTCAGTGCCTATGTCTGGTTGCTAAAGGTTCGTCCTGCAATGCAGGTTAGTACTTATGCTTATGTAAACCCCGTAGTTGCTGTATTACTGGCTGTTTTCTTTGCAGGCGAAAAAATTTCAGGTATTCAAATCGCCGGATTAGTCATTATTCTGGGCAGTGTCCTGCTTATCAATCTTGCCAAATACCGTCGCGGGAAACTGGCCGAGAATAACAATTCCTGAATCCTTTTTGATTTCGTTAAGCCGTGCTTGTATTTATTGTAGATTTGCAATATGGCCGGAATATATCTGCATATCCCTTTTTGTAAAAAAGCTTGCCACTATTGTGATTTTCACTTCAGCACCTCGCCGCAGTACAAAGACCAAATGTTAAGTTCTTTACGGAATGAGATCATATTGAGAACGCCATATCTGGCAAAGGAGGGTATAGAAACCATTTATTTGGGAGGTGGAACACCTTCTGTTTTAAGTGCAGATGAAATACGCTCTTTGATTGATGAAATTACTTCCCGGTTTGAGGTCAGGAATGATGCTGAAATTACTCTGGAAGCCAATCCCGATGATCTGAATGCCCAAAAGGTTAAAGAACTTCGCCAAACTCCGGTCAACCGCTTCAGTATCGGAGTGCAATCCTTTTTTGATGAAGACCTTAAATGGATGAACAGGGCACATAACTCGAATGAGGCAGAAAGCTCAGTTAAACGGGTTCAGGATGCAGGATTTGAAAATATTACCGTTGACCTGATTTATGGGTTCCCTTTATTAAATGAGGTTAAATGGAATCAAAATATTCAAAAGTTGATTGATTTTCAGATTCCTCATATCTCTTCCTATTCAATGACCGTCGAACCTAAAACAGCACTGGCCTCATTTATTAAGAAAGGGAAAGAACAGGCAATGAATGAGAGCCAGAGTTCCGCTCAGTTTTTAACCCTGATCAAACGCTTAACTGAGGCAGGTTTTGATCATTATGAAATCTCAAACTTTGCAAAGCCCGGAATGTATTCAAGACATAACTCGAATTACTGGGAAGGTGTAAACTATTTGGGTATCGGCCCCTCTGCTCACTCCTTTAACGGAGAAAGCAGACAATGGAATATTGCAAATAATCACCGGTACATGCAGGAAATTCAGCAAAATAAAATTCCGGCAGAAAGCGAATATCTAACCCCGGAAAATCGTATCAATGAATATATCATGACTTCGCTGCGTACCAGCAAAGGCTTGAGTCTCGGTTTAATAGCAGAACGGTTCGGCTCAGACTACTACCAATCGATCCGCAAAGGAATTGAAGAACTTTCAGATAAGAACTGGCTGGAAATAACAGATCAAAAAGTTATTCTTAGTCTTGAGGGCAAACTATTTGCAGATCATATTGCCTCAGAACTTTTCATCACTGAAGATTAAGGTTAATGAAAATTAAAAATAAAATTGTTTGGGTTACCGGAGCATCGGGTGGAATCGGAGAAGCTTTATGCTATAAACTCAATGAAATGGGAGCTAAACTTATTATTTCTTCAAGAAATACTGAGCTGCTCTATCAGGTAAAACGTAAATGCAAAATTAATCAACTCGACATACATGTATTTCCTCTTGATCTGGAAAAGACGGATACTCTTCAGGAAGTTGCAGAAGCTGCACTAAAAATCTATGGAAGAATTGATATGATTATTCACTCGGGTGGTATCAGCCAGCGTTCACTCGCTTTGGAAACAAATCTGGAAGTAGCCCAAAAAATAATGAATATTAACTTCTGGGGAACGGTAGTACTCAGCCAGACCATTTTGCCGTCAATGATCAATAATGGATCAGGACAAATCGTTATAATCAGCAGTCTTGTAGGTAAATTCGGCACAAAATTACGCTCGGCATATTCTGCTTCCAAACATGCATTACATGGATATTTCGACTCCCTCAGAACAGAAATAGATCCTAATATTAAGATAAGTATTATTTGCCCGGGATTTATAAAAACCAATGTTACACTAAATGCTTTAACTGCTGACGGATCAAAGCAAAACACAATGGATGACGCTCAGGCTAATGGAATGTCGGCTGATGAATGTGCAACGCAAATTATAAAGGCGATAAAATCGAGGAAAGAAGAGGTTTATATTGGCGGAAAAGAGAAATATGCCGTACTGCTAAAACGATTTCTACCGGGGCTGTTTTCAAAAATTATAAGAAAAGCCAAAGTTACCTGATTTCTAAGTATTTGAAGACAAAGGCTATTGCGTGGATATAGCAGTCTTTTCCTAATTCTTTTTTCAAAAAAAGAATTATTTACCTTTGCAGGAGTATCTAAGTAAGATAGCGATAATCCGTTTTAGAAAATATCTATTCCTGATATGGGTTTTATATTAAGACCGGTTGATACCATCGAAACCATCACACCTGAAGATTTCAGAGCGAATTATTTGATTCCGCGTAAGCCAATCGTCATAAAAGGTCTGACAAAAACATGGCCTGCAAGGGAAAAGTGGACAATCGATTACTTTAAAGAGGTAGCGGGAGAACTAAATGTCCCGCTTTACGATAACTCTAAGGCAGATCCTTCAAAACCAATAAACTCAGCTGCCGCCAAAATGAAGATGGCCGATTATCTGGATCTGATACGCTCTGAACCAACTGAACTCCGAATATTTCTCTTCAATATTTTCAAGCATGTTCCCGAACTTTTGAACGACATAAAATTACCGAAGGAACTAATGGGAGGTTTTATTGAGAGCATGCCGGCAATGTTTTTTGGAGGAAGCAATTCTGTTACATTCCTGCATTATGACATAGATAAACCCCATTTGTTCCATACTCATTTCGGGGGACGGAAACAGATCATTCTTTTCGACTATAAATGGAAACGTCGTTTATATTGTATTCCGAATGCAACCTATGCCCTTGAGGATTATGATGTGCTTAACCCAGATTTTGAAAAGTTTCCTGCCCTTAAAGGTGTAGAGGGATATGAACTTTTTCTGGAACATGGAGATACCTTGTTCATGCCCGGGTCAATGTGGCATTGGATGAAATATCTGGAAGGTTCGTTTTCTTTAAGTTTGCGGGCCTGGGATGAATCTTTTCTTCAAAAAGCAGAGAGCTTGTACAGTGTTGTGACGAGAGGGGGAATCGACAGCATTTTAAAAATGATATTGAAAGCACCTTATGCACAATTCAGGGAAAAATTAGCTATTAAGCGGGCTGAAAGGGCACTGGCAAAGGGGGAACCAAAATAACTAAGGCTCAGAGTGGCACAGAATTTACCCTAACTCGAATGATCTGCAATTACCTTCCATTCACCATTAATTTTCTTTAAAACAAGAGTGAAGAACCCCTTGGGTTTGTCTTTTTCCCGCTTTAAATGCCAGGTTCCTAACACAAATGCATGATCGGCAGAAAGCAATCTGACCTCTTTAATGTCAAAACTTAAAAAACCCATTGCTTTCTGATCTGGATAGCCTTTTTTGTAGTTCGCCAGCGTATTATCCCAGCCATATTTTGGTCCGTTTTTGCCAACAAAAAGTAATGAATCTGATTTTATATACCCTTGCATATAGGCAGCTATATCGCCCCGGTTCCAGTCGATACGTTGAGTCTCGAGGAGTTCTAAAATCAATTCTTTATCACTCTGTTGTGCGCTTAAATCAAAAGCCTGTAGAGTAAACAATAATATTATTATTATATTCTTCATCTAAATATCTTTTACTT
>JBAZHY010000159.1:0-5313 GCA_041652175.1 Pedobacter sp. | reverse complement strand
TGTGCTCTTCCGATCTAAGCATTTTCAAGAAACTAAATTTCAATGCTGTTTTCTATGGTCAGGTAATTTCAGGCAGTAAGATGCCAAATCTAATGTACATGACTACATTTAACAATAAAGCTGACCGTGATAAGCACTGGGCTGCATTCACACCTGAATACAGTAAAATAAAATCTTTGCCTGAATATCAGAATAATGTGTCCAAGAACGTACAGGTTTATTTATATCCCACAGAATATTCTGATTATTGATTAGTCAGTTATAATGTTATGCCAGCTTTCTTTATCAGGCCGGTCATAATTTCAGAAAAAAATTGAGCCGGGGCATAACTACCCCCTTCAGGCCTTATAAAGTAAACTCAGTGATAGCGAAATAGCTTGTCAATAAGCTGAATAAGATAACTGCTATTAAGCTTATATTCATTTTGAGTCCTGCTACATGTTCCTGCATTAACTTTTTATTATTAATTAATATCATGATCGGAATTGCAACAGCAGGTAGAATCATGGCCTGAAATGCCTGAGAAAATACCATCAGAAGTGGTGGAGTGGTATCAATAAATTGCATACCAAATCCGAACAGAATTCCTATTAAGCCTAAAATACGGTACATCGGCGACTTAATATTTCTCTCTTTACCTGTATAATCACTTATTAACCAGGGTGCTATTAATACAATCGGAAACACGGTAGAGATACCCGCACCAACAATTCCGAGAATTAGTATGAAAGCAGCGATCTTACCCCCAATAGGCTGAAAAAGGCTTATCATTTCAATGGTATTATTTAAGTTTAATTTCATAACATGCAGTGTACCTGCTGAAACTGCCATAATAATTACACTTAGAAAAAACATCATTGAGGCTGACACTGCGGCATCCGTTTTCTCATTTTTAAGATGTTTAATAGTCCATCCTTTTTCAGCAACTACTGTACTACGCATGATAAACACCGCAGCCGAACATGTGGTACCGGCTATTGCGGCAATTAACTGCAAAGAACCCGGTTTATCCGGTAAACTCGGCAACAGGCCAACGCCTATTGCATAAAAACTCGGTTTTACCATAAAGAAAACAACGGTAAATGACAACCCCATCAGGATGACCAGGAAAATGAGAACTTTTTCAAAAGTTTGATAATGCCCTTGCCAAAGCAGCATATATAAAGCCACAACCAAAACAAACGTAATCGAGAATGTGCTGAAACCGGCGCCCCCCAATATCAGCCTCGAGCCTTCTTGTAAGAGATCTGCAATAATTCCAAAAATGCCTATGAGAGCAAGTATCTCTCCAATAACTAATGCAATAATTATATAAATTGCCAGTATCCTGCCGTATTTAAAATTGTTTTTAATATTGAATAAAGCAGTATGACCGGTAACTAAGGTGGTTTTACCATAAGCAACCATCAGTACATAAGTAAAAATACATGACAAGACTAACACCCAGGTCAGAGACATCCCATGCTCGGCACCCACCTTCGCCATGGTAGTCACACTTCCGGTACCGATATTATACCCTATCAGAAATAATCCGGGGCCAATGGCACTGAGTGCAAGCAGAATATTTTTAATTATTTTATTTCCCTTCATAAATCAATTTGCATTTTCTCCAATAAATATTTTTTGATGATTTTTTTACTCCTTGAATATTACCCGGTTTATCCTTAAGCAGCTAAATTCCCGGAAACCACTTTTCAGCATTCTTGCGATATATTTTATCTATTACTTCCCGGGGCAATTTCAGGCCTCTGAACTCTCCCTCGACTTTCGGGACACGCATCTTTTCATCTGTAGTAAAAAACTTCCAGTGACGCATCCAAACTTCATGAGAATGTTTTTTGATCCCTTCAGCATCCGTAATTCCATTATTTACAATGTCCATAGCACCTCTTCTTAGATCTGTTCCATAAATGAGTCTGTCCTGGTATTTTATGAAAAAGTCATGTACTTTTTGCCATTCCGTTAATGTCTGATATTGAAGATGAGAAATACGTTCTGCCATATCCACTGCCATATTCGGATATTTATCAAGGCGTTTTGCCAGTTCATCCACACTCCATTCAAGACTTCCAAGGTGAGCGCCTATAAATTTCAGATCCGGATGTTTAGCAAGCATATGATCTCTGGCATTGATATAATCTTCATATGACGGACGTTCAGGATGCAAATACATGTGCTCCTCAGGATGGGCGCGGGCATAATCCCTGTTTCCATTAACCGTCATTTTTTCTAAAGGCAGCCATGAATTTCTATGCTCTCCCAGGTGACCAACTAAAGGAATCTGATTTTTAGCCAAGTAATCCAGTACAGGATCAAAGCGCGGATTATCAATCATAACCAGTTTGCCTTTTTTATCCTTCAGGAAAAATCCGATATTCTTCCATACTTTAACGGCAATAGCTCCATTGGAAACTGATTGTTTTATGTATGAAATAGCCTCTTCCTGCCAATCATCATTATTGAAATTTTCAAGGGAAAAGGTGGTGCCCCAGGCAACGCGGTCAGGAAAAGCTTTTATCATCCTGATTGAAAATTCTTTCTGCTCTTCAACTGGTTTGCCATTATCCTTATAAACATTCAGATTAAGGACGCGAAAATTATCCTCTTCTGCTTGTTTTATAAAGATCGTATCCGCATCAGACTGGATATGAAAATGGGCATCGATTTTATCAAGAGATTTAAAATCCTCAAGAGTATAATAAGATGAACCTGAGTTTTCATTTCCTGATTTTAAATTACTGACTGGTGTACACTGCTGTAAAAAAATCGCAAGAAAAATCAGGAACAGGAATTTATATCTTCTAAAACATTTCATTATGTTATCTATTAAATTCAGGATTGGTTATTATTTTATGATTGAAATTGCATTAACAGCTTATTTCCAAACCACGCCATCATTATTTCTGATACCATTGACAGGAAAAGGATGCTTTTCATCAAAGGGATAAAGCACTTTTTGATCCTCTATCACAATCATTTTTTCATTAAGGCTTCCATCCGCGTTCAGGGCTTTACTGAGATCGAGTCCAAGATGTTTGGCAAGGAAAGGGTAAGCGGCAATACGTTTATTTTCATCATATCCATGTTTGTCATTTGGGAGATGAACATTCTCAATATTATTAGGTTTGCCAAGCAAATTGTAGATGTATTTCTCATGTGGATATTCAACTTCAGGATTATTTTTTGTCCAGTCGTCACCGTCCGATACGAGCAGCATTGGTCTTGGAGCAGCAAGAGCGGCAATCTCAACATTATTAGTTTGAAAATTAGGACCTTTATGAATAGGTATACCGCTTTCGCATATACATCCTCCGAAGAAATGGGATGAAACCATTACAACCGGTACAGAAACTGCAATGCGGTCATCAACAGCTGTTAGCAAAAAGGTCTGAGTTCCTCCACCTGATGCCCCTGTAATTCCAATCTTTTTAGGATCAGCGCCCATCATTAGCAGAAAGTCAACCCCACGTATGCTATTCCAGAGCTGTAATTTTAATGCTTCGGGATGCTTATGAACCCACCCGAATTCCTCCATCTGACCGTATCCAACCGCATCATAGGCCCAAACCATAGCTCCCATACGTGCGAGCGCTGCAAATCTCCTTTGTGCATCCGGACGGTAGCGGCCTACATCTCCGGGTTTTGTCCAATGTCCGTGTGTATTTAATATCCCTGGTAGCATCCCCTTTACATTTGTAGGAGTATATAAACTTCCTGTAACATATACTCCGGGAAGGCTTTCAAAGGCTACGTTTTGTACCTGATAACCATCGAAAACACGTTTTTCCCCAAAAATAGGATTAAGAGGCCTCTTTTCAGGATACTTTTCTAATCCAGCACCTTTCAATATATGTTCCCGAATCTGTTTTGCACGGAATTTCCATGCAGCAGATGTAGTGTACGATTGGCGCATCTGGTTTAAAAAGGATTTACCTTCTTCCGGAGTCCAATGGGCCCCTACGCACAACATCGATTCAGAAGTATTTTGAGATGGTCTTTGCTGTGAAACAGAAGTTTCGAAAGAAAAAAGCAAACAGCATAAAATTAGCAAAGTGTTTATTGTGATCTTCATAAGTATTTGTGAATTTACAGCTGCTTTGGTAAGCTGTTTCATTATTAAATTATTACAAGATGTTAAACCGATCAACATATCACGGCTAACAACTCTTATTTCCTTCATACTGCCAACTTTGAGAAAATTTTCGCGATCCTTTTTCATCATATACTTATTATTTGAATTACTAATTAATATTTGACCCCTGATTCTGTTCTTCAGGTATTAATCTAGAGGTAATATCACATCCTGATCATAAAGCAATATACTTCCACTTTAGCCTGATTAGCAATGAATTATCAAAATAAAATAGCGAGAACGTTATCGGAGTAAAGATTGCTGAACTATCCGGCTTACAGCAGGGAACAGTCGAAAACAAGTGCACAGACATTTACATTCAGCAACCTGAATATAAATAAATTAAAATGAAAAATCATATTAAGATGCTTATAAATGGTCGTGTTTAAAATGGATTTGCTTTCCTTCTTTTGCAGATGCATAAATCGCTAAAACAATTTCAACAGCTTTCCGGGCTTCATTTCCACTGATCTCAAAAGGAGTACCCGATTCAATAGATTCAATGAATGCTGAAATATTTTTTTGATGTGATAAATACGAGATTGCTGATGGATCAGAGACTGCACCTCCTCCATTAATTTCTTTAAACCTGTTCAAAATTTGCAAATCACCTTCTGTCTGATCTGCAAACTGCCAAACAGTAAAAGTATTTTCTACCATGATTACAGTTCCATGAGTTCCGGTAATTTCAATACGGCGAAACTGTCCCGGAAAAGAGGCTGTGGAGCCGTAAATTCCGCCTAAAGCCTTATTCCTGAATTTTACAATGGCTGTTGCCGTATCCTCAACTTCTATATTGTGCCCTCTTGTTGCTATATAGGCACTTAAAGAATCAACAGGACCCATCAGGTATTGAAGGAGATCTATCATATGAACAGACTGGTTCATTAAAGCACCTCCGCCGTCAAGTTTCCAGGTTCCACGCCAGTTATTCCTGTAATATTCATCACTTCTCCACCATGGTACATGTACAGATGCGTAGCTGATATCCCCAAAACGATTCTGATCAATTGCATTCTTCAGAATTGCAACAGGATCATTAAAACGATAATTGAATATTCCTCCTAAAGAAGTCCCGGCTTTTTCATGGGCCTCTATCATTTTATCCATACGTTCAAGGGAAATCTCGAGAGGCTTCTCACATAGCACATATTTACCACAACGTGCAGCCTCTATTGCAG
>JBAZHY010000158.1:0-5327 GCA_041652175.1 Pedobacter sp. | reverse complement strand
CAGTTCTTATTTTCTTTCTATCGGAGGTAAGATAATGACGGGTATTCCGGTTAAATCCATGTCTGATATACCGGAAGCTTCAGTAATATTATTTGATCTTACGCCGAAACAAATCCTTCAAATTGCCGGTGAGCGGTTTTCGCCCTTTTACCAATGGCAATTAAAGCGTTACAGGTATGGTATGGGTATTTTTAAGATCGACTGGGCTTTGGATGGCCCGGTTCCGTTTAAATCAGCGGAATGCCGAAAAGCAGGTACCGTGCATTTAGGGAATACTTTTGAAGAAATTGAAGCCGCAGAGAAAATGGTTTCAAAAGGCCAGCATCCTGCTAATCCCTTTGTTTTATTCGCCCAGCAGAGCCTTTTTGATAGCTCCAGAGCTCCGGAAGGTAAACACACGGCATGGGCTTATTGTCATGTGCCTAATGGATCTGTAAAAGACATGACCGATGCAATAGAAAATCAGGTAGAGCGTTTTGCACCTGGTTTCAAAGATTTGATTAAGGCAAGGCATACCATGAACACCAGGGATGTTGAGGCATACAATCCCAATTATATTGGTGGTGATATTAATGGCGGGGTGATTGATATTACCCAGCTCTTTACCAGACCTGCACTGAGACTTTCGCCGTATCGTACTTCTGCAAAGGGAGTTTATATTTGTTCATCTTCAACTCCCCCCGGAGGCGGAGTACATGGAATGTGCGGATATAATGCTGCCAGACAGGCCCTCAAGGATATTTTTAATGTTAAATTAACTCTATAACTATTATGTCAGAACTAAAGAAAATTGAAATACATGAAGACTGGACAGTTGTCATACTGGGAGCACTTATTATTATCCTTTCGCTTGGCGGATTAATTTTAGAAGTACCGGTTTTTAACTGGAGCAGTTCAGATGAGCTTTTGGGACAGGTTCTTTCAGCTGCAAATATGAGCCTGATTTTTGTTCAGTTTCTTTTTATTTCACTGATTGCTTTGATCGGAGCTTTTTTAACCGGAAGATCCATTAAACCCTTTCTCTATGGCTTTCCATTAGTCTATCTGGTCACCATTCTCGCTTTAATTTTAGCGGGTAACAGTCAGGTGAAAGCCATTAATCTGGAAGCAGTGATTTTTAGTTTAGGTCTGGGGCTCATCATCAGTAACTTCTTTAAATTGCCCGAATGGCTGCGTTCTTCACTCTCAACCGAGTTGTTCGTTAAAATTGGTCTGGTATTATTGGGTACAGGTGTCATCTTTTCGGATGTTTTGAAAGCAGGCTCACTCGGATTAATTCAGGCATTGATAGTTGTGGTTTCTGTATGGTATTTTGCTTTCTGGTTGTGTAAAAAACTAAAAATTGATGATGAGCTCGGTATGATGATCTCAAGTGCTGTTTCTATCTGTGGTGTTTCGGCTGCAATTGCCACATCTGGTGCTATTAAGGGTGATTCAAAAAAGCTTTCCTATGTTATTTCAATGGTCCTGATTACTGCTATTCCTATGATGATATTCATGCCAATGATTGCCGCTTACCTGGGTTTGTCGCAGGAAGTTACCGGTGCATGGCTTGGAGGCAGTATCGATACAAGCGGTGCAGTAGTGGCTTCAGGCTCATTGGTTGGCGAAACTGCATTGAAAATCAGTACCATAGTGAAATTCTCGCAAAATGTGCTGCTGGGACTGGCAGCTTTTGCCATTTCGGTGTACTGGACTTATACCAAACATCCAAATTCAAATGAACCGGAAGGCAAACCAACATTGAAAGTTATCTGGGAGCGTTTCCCCAAATTTGTACTCGGCTTTCTTGCCGCTTCGCTCTTGTTCTCATTTGTGATCAGTCCGGAGGTGAATTCTGCAGTAAAAGGTAGCCTCAAGAACCTTCAGGGTTTATGGTTTGCTCTTGCATTTACCAGTATCGGACTTGAAACAAACTTTGCGGATCTGTTCAATAAACAGAGTAAGAAACCATTTTATGCTTTCCTGATTGCTCAGGGTTTTAATATCATTGTGACTTTGATTATTGCGACTCTTCTTTTTAGGAACTGATTGCATGCATCGTTCCTTTATCGTCCGCGTTTGTAACGCGGATGCCTGAGACAGACATTTTGAATGTCTTTAAAACTATTTGGGTAATAATATTAGTTGATCAGCGATACAATCGCTGTTCTCCATTATCCTCGTTGCAAACGAGGACAATTTTCGCTTTGTACTGAAAAAATCAGGGCTGAATGGTATGTCCGAAGAAGAGATACGTCAGGAAAATGGCAGCAATAAGCCCGATCAGATCGGCAATCAGTCCGCATACCAATGCATATCGCGGTTTTTTGATTCCTACTGATCCGAAATACACCGCCAGTACATAAAATGTAGTTTCCGAGCTGCCCTGAATCACACTGGCCAGTCGGCCCTGAAAGGAGTCGGCACCATAAGTAGTCATCACATCTACCATTAGTCCCCTTGCACCTCCGCCACTAAGCGTTTTCATTAAACCAACAGGTAAAGCAGGCACAAATGACGTATCAAGTCCGAATAAAGCCACCAGAGAGCCGATCGCATTAACAACGTAATCCATACACCCGGTTGTGCGAAATGCACTGATAGCAACCAGAATGGCGATCAGAAAGGGGATGATCATGACAGAGGTACTGAATCCCTCTTTGGCACCGTCAATAAAAGCCTCATAGACATTTACTTTTTTTGTAGCACCATAAACGATGAAGAGCGTGATGATGGAAAAGATGATAATACCACCAAGTAAACCGGCATAAACCTGAATCTGATCAGGAGGGAGACTCCCAAGCCAGAAATATAAGCCTGCCATCAGCGCAATAAAGCCACCGAAAAATATCAGAATCGGGAGCTGAAACAGATTGATCCTTTGATAGAACGACACGGCAATCATTCCTGCTAAAAATGAAATGAATGTACCAATCAGACAGGGGATAAACACATCTGCGGGATTTGCTGCGCCATTGGCCATCCGCAAAGCAATAACCCCCGTCGGGATCAGGGTGATTCCTGCCGTATTCAGAACCAGAAACATGATCTGGGCATTGGTGGCTGTATCCTTTTCAGGATTTAACTCCTGCAATTCCTGCATAGCCTTTAAGCCAACAGGAGTAGCTGCATTATCAAGTCCCAGCATATTAGCAGAAAAGTTCATAATGATAGAACCATTTGCCGGATGATTCTTAGGAACTCCGGGAAATAATCTGCTGAAAAAGGGATTCACGCCTTTGGCAAAAAGGGAGATCATTCCCGCACGTTCACCGATTTTCATGATGCCCAGCCAGAAAGTCATAATCCCGATCAAGCCCAGGGATATCTCTGCACCTGTTTTTGCGCTATCAAACATTCCATTCACCACATTATTGAAAATTGCAGTATCCCCCAGAAATATAAGCTTCACCAATGCCACTATAAACGCAATGACGAAGAAGCCGATCCAGATGTAGTTTAATGCCATAGTTTTTTTATTAGTTGACAATTGACAGTTGACAATTTGTCCATTGTCAACTGTCCATTATCAATTATCTAATTCCTTACCCCGTTCTCAATAGCCAGCAGAACTTTTGTTCCTTCGTGGATAATCAAATCTGCCGGTTCATCGAGTGTTATCTTTTTTGTTTCAGTTAAAGTTAAGTGCCCGCAGTTGAGTTCTTCATAACCAAAACAATGGGAAAGATCACCCAGATCAGCAACAATATAAGAAGAACTGACAGACCTCAGGTCTTCATTAATTTTTTGATCCAGGGTAAGGCCTATATCCTGAAGATAAGTGATCCCGTTTCTTTGAAGCTGACAGTTCCTCAATAAAATATCAAAATGGAGTTTTCTGTTTGCAGGGATAGCAAAATAATCGGTTATTTCTGCTTTAGTATAGCTTTGCTCAGCGATACTTATGATTCCGGCAAGCATTGCTTTAAAGAATATTTTACGAATAAACTGTTTCTCCCTGTCATTATGATAACCTCCGGCTTCAATCAGAATAGTACTGGTTCCTGCTGCCTGAAAATTATCGCCGAATGCCCTCGGTTCATGCTCATCGTCAAATCTTCCGACATGGTCAGGAATACTTTCCTGCAAGGCAGAATTCATCAGGACAATCACTTTCATGGCATTGTTTCTCACAGTGTTTATGCTCAGCTCTTTATCATAAGCAGGGGCAAGCAATGAGATGGTTGCCGGATTACCGGTATGACCTGCAGACCATAAGATACTTTGATCATGAAGGTTGAATCCGAAATGAGGGTTGATCTCATCCCGTAATGATCTTAATAATCTTCCTTCCGGACTTTGCTGATGCAGGAAATCGCGGTTAATATCTATACCCAAAGCATTTCGTCTGTTGAATATTTCTGCTCCGTCAGGATTGACCATCGGAAGAATATACAGTGTACAGTTCTTTTGGATGAGTTCGCGCAAATCCTGAAAATCTTCACTTTCATCAAGAAAATGAAGGAAATCGGTAAGGGCCATGGTAGCAGTGGCCTCATCGCCATGCATCTGACTCCAAAGAAATATTCTGCAGGGACCGTTTCCCCAGGTAATCAGATTAATGGAGCGATTTTCAGCAGAAAATCCGGCTTCCCGAATGTGAAACCCGGGCTTTTCACGGAATGATTCAAGAATTTCGAGCAAGTCTGAATGTTTAAAAAAACGGTCCTTCAGACTTTTATCCTGAATGATATGATAGCTTTCAAGGAGAAGATTGAGCGAATTCATCCGACTAAATTAATATTTAGCCGTGGATTATTATTGATTGTGGAAATTTCTATAAGCCTGAAATATGGTGAGGTTGATATATAATAAGGATTAATTTGCTATCAGGATCAGATATTGGATGGGCTGGGAATAGAAATCCTCCCCCTAAGCCTCTCCACGAGGGGGACATCATGTCGCCTATCTTTCCATTAGGTTGTACGTTTCATTTTCAGTTATCTGGTTAGGGGTTATGCTGTCTCCCGCTGGCGAGAGAATCAAAGAGGGTGGATACCATAATATACTGTTAAATAGTGATTTTACCGGTTTATTATATCGGGTTCACCTTAAAATAAAAACACCCTTTCCGGTATAGAAAGGGTGCTTATTAAAAATAGATTGAGTTTAATCTGTGATCCTGTTAATTCAGATCAGACTAACACTCCGGTTAACGAACTCGGTTAATTCAGATCCGGTAAGCATTCCCTGTGAAAGCAGGGCAAGATCAAAGGCCTGTTTAGCCAGTTGAGTCTGCTCAGTTTCATCCTGACTTTGCAGAATTTTACCGATCAGCTTTTGGTTTCCGTTAATCGCAACATTATAATTATCAGGCCTAGTGCCATAGAATCCCATACCACCAC
>JBAZHY010000157.1:0-5377 GCA_041652175.1 Pedobacter sp. | reverse complement strand
AAACAGCCTTTTTTAATATGAACAAGACTTCGTTTGGCAACCATCGGTGGGTAGTTTGCGGTCTACTTTTTCTTGCTACCACTATAAACTATATTGACAGACAGGTTATTGGCCTTCTTAAACCAACTTTAGAGATGGAATTTAGCTGGACTGAATCTGATTATGCCAATATTGTCATGGCTTTTGCGGCCTGTTATGCTCTCGGGTTCATTATTTTCGGCAATATTATCGATAAGATAGGCAGCAAGATAGGTTACTCAATATCCATTATTGTTTGGAGTGTGGCAGCTATTCTGCATGCATTTGTAAAAAGCACTTTAGGCTTCGGAATAGTGAGAGGCTTGTTGGGTTTGGGCGAATCTGGAAATTTTCCTGCTGCTGTTAAAGCAGTGGCAGAGTGGTTTCCTAAAAAGGAACGCGCTCTGGCAACTGGTATTTTTAATTCTGGCACCAGTATCGGAGCGGTTGTAGCCCCGATCATGGTTCCATGGCTATTGGGATTTTATGGCTGGCAGGAAGCATTTATTATTACCGGTGCGCTCGGCTTCGTTTGGTTGATATTATGGTGGTTATTTTACGAGATTCCATCCCGGCATAAGAAACTGAGTAAGGAGGAATTCAATTTTATTCATAGTGATACTGAACCTGATTCTGATCATACAGGTTCCATCAAATGGCGTCGTCTGCTTTCCATAAAACAAACTTGGGTCTTTATTATAGGGAAACTCTTAACAGATCCCGTATGGTGGTTTTTCCTGTTCTGGTTACCGTCTTATTTCTCAAGCACTTTTAATCTCGACCTAAAAAAGCCAAGCCTGCATCTGGTTATAGTATATTCAGCTACCACAGTTGGCAGTATTGCCGGAGGATATTTATCCTCCTATCTCATCAGGAAGGGCTGGCCAATATTAAAAGCCAGAAAAACAGCATTGCTTGTGGCTGCAATCAGTGTATTACCGATCATTCTTGCCCGCTATGCAACGGATATCTGGGTTGCGGTAGGAATTATAAGCATTGCTGCTGCTGCCCATCAGGCATGGAGCTCTAATATTTTCACCATTGTTTCAGACATGGTTCCCAAAAAGGCAGTAAGTTCGGTGGTAGGAATTGGGGGAATGACTGGCTCCATTGGATCTACTCTTTTTCCTTTATTGGTAGGCTTTATACTTGATTACTATAAACTGGCAGGAAATATAACAGCAGGTTATAACATCATATTTATTATTTGCGGATTTGCCTATTTAATAGCATGGTTTATAATACACATCCTCACTTCACTAATGAAGCCTGTACGATTCCAGAACTTAACCTGATTCAGGTTTGGAACGGTGCCTATAGACTCACTCAGTAGGGATTTTAGATATTAGTTGGTCAGAGAAGCTATATTCATTGAATCCTCTGAAGAATATTTTAATTAAGGATGAAGGACTTGATTTTTATTAAAGAGTCCTATTCAACCGTTACCGATTTCGCCAGATTACGTGGCTGATCCACATTACATCCCCTCTTTACAGCAATATGGTATGAAAGTAACTGAAGAGGTATTGTAGCCAGTAATGGCAGGAATATTTCATCAGCATCTGGTATTTCAATTACATAATCTGCCATATTTCTGACAACCATATCACCTTCAGTAACAATGGCAATAACTTTTCCTTTTCTTGCTTTAACCTCCTGTATATTACTGATCACCTTTTCGTAGGATGAGTTTTTAGTTGCTATGAATACTACAGGCATTTCTTCATCGATCAGCGCAATAGGACCATGCTTCATTTCGGCAGCAGGGTAACCCTCTGCATGTATGTAAGATATTTCTTTAAGTTTAAGCGCTCCTTCCAGAGCAACAGGAAATCCGCTTCCTCTGCCCAGAAAGATAAAGTTTCTGGCATCCTTGAATTGCTCTGAAATTAATTTGATCTCATCGTTTGATTGAAGACATTTCTCAATGAGTAACGGAATATTATCCAGCTCAGTTAAAAGGTCAATTAATTTGCTCTGCGTTATTGTTCCCCTTTGCTGAGCCATGTAAAGTGCCATTAATGTAAGCACTGTTACCTGGGCGGTAAAAGCCTTGGTTGATGCAACACCGATTTCGGGACCGGCATGGGTATAAACTCCGGCATGTGTTAATCTTGGTATCGATGCTCCAACCACATTACATATTCCGAAAATAGTGGCACCTTTTTCTTTAGCAAGCTCTATCGCTGCCATTGTATCTGCTGTTTCGCCAGATTGTGAAATAGCAATTACTATATCTTTTTCAGAAATAATCGGATTTCTGTATCTGAACTCAGAAGCGTATTCAACCTCTACCGGAATACGCGCACATTCTTCTATAAGATATTCACCCACAAGCCCTGCATGCCATGAAGTTCCGCAGGCAACTATAATAATCCTGTCAACATTCTTTAGTTTCTCTGCATATTCTTTAATACCACCTAACTGTACTAATCCGTTTTCCGGATAAATACGACCGCGCATACAGTCTTTAATTGAACGGGGCTGCTCATATATTTCTTTGAGCATAAAATGATCGAATCCGCCCTTTTCAAGCATTTCCAGTTTAAGCTCAAGTTCTTGTATATAAGGAATTTGTATAACATTGTCGATACTCTTAATAAGCAGATCGTCCCTTCTTATATAAGCTATTTCATTGTCATTCAGGTATATGACATTCTTAGTATATTCAATTATCGGTGAAGCATCAGAAGCAATGAAATATTCACCTTCGCCAACTCCAAGTACCATTGGACTTCCTTTTCTGGCAGCAATTAGTTCATCCGGATCACTGTTGTCCATAATAACGATGGCATAGGCACCTATAACGCGGTTAAGTGCTACGCGGACAGCCTCTCTCAGGTCGAGACTTGTTTCTCTTTGAATATCTTCAATAAGATGAATAAGTACCTCAGTATCGGTATCACTATTGAAAACATGACCTCTCGAGATGAGTGTTTCTTTTAGTGAAGAGTAATTTTCAATGATTCCATTATGTATGATGGCCAGTTTGCCATTCCCGGATGTATGAGGATGTGAGTTCCGGTCGGATGGCTCACCGTGTGTTGCCCATCGGGTATGTCCCATCCCGATTTTTCCATTGAGATTTTCGGCTTCAACTGATTTTTCAAGGTCACTGACTTTTCCTGCTTTTTTGAAAAGTTTGAGTTTTCTGTCGATCAGAGCAATACCTGCACTGTCATAACCTCTGTATTCAAGACGATGTAAACCCTTTATAACTATTGGCCATGCATCACGGAAGCCGATGTAACCTACTATTCCACACATAATTAGAAATTTATGTGTCGAAACTACTAATTTGAATACGTAAAGTAAAGAATTCTGGCTTTAATTTATTTTGCTGTAAATGATATTCAACTTCATTTTATAGCTTATCCCATCTTTACCACTGCCAAGAGTTGCTCCGCCGGCAGTAGTACCTGAAGCAACAGGACCCGATTGGCGATTATAGTCCAGGCTGATTGGGGCAAGGAAGCTGTCATATTGTTTTAACTTACCCTTTATAATATCCTGAATATAGGTAGTGATGTTAAATTTGTATCGTTTCTTTGTTGAGTCATAATACCCGCCGAAATTTACATCAGTCATTGAAAATATTTGATCGGTACTGAAGTCAGGGATGAATTGTCTCTGATCAGCAATATCAGTGCGATACATAAACAGACGTTGCGCAGGTTTAAAAGTATCCGTTCCACCAATAATATATACAACGAGTTCTGCTTTATTGATTGTTATATTACCCAGATTCTTCAGCTTTTCCAGATGAGGGAAGCGGATTTTTGTACGAAGGCCTGCAAGACCCTGTACATAAGTGTTATTATATTGTACTGATGGGTCGTTGAGTTGAGTCTGAATGTCTGTTCCGGTATAATCATGTTTAAAATCAGCAATGACAGGCATCGCATTGTTTTGTACCGGAAACCTGTGCATGGTGGTATCGATATTGGTTCCGCTCTGACTCTTATAATAAATCTCCACTCTGCTTGAATCACTCAAATTAAAGAATGCAATACCACCCGGACCACTACTCTGAGTCTTGTTCACAGTAAGATATAAGCCTTTTATTGCCTTATTCAACTCTTCATTACTACTTAAAGTCGTTGTGCTGGCCTTAATAATATTATCCTTAATAAAGGTTGGATCAAGAGTTATTCTCAGCTGGGGGGCTTTAGTTTTCTGAACATCGGGTTTGCCGGTAACAATTTCTGTTACTTTAACACTGTCCTTAATGTTAAATCTTGCTAATTTACTGCCAATGATCGTACTGTTATAACTTTGTTTTTGTGTGTTGTAATATCCGACAGACTGGCTGAGGCTATTGTTCAGTTGATGAACCTGAACCTGAAACTGTGAAGTACTGTCGCCATGAAATTCTTTACCATAGTGAAGTACCAGTACAGCAGAATCAAGAACCGGATTGGTTCCAAAATTTAGCCCCGGAGGATCTAAAGTAAGCGACATTGCAATATTAGCAGTAGTCTTGCCCAGAAAAGGATCGTTAATATATCCCAAAGGGTATTGGGACAGGGTATTGGTAATGATTGAATCTTCTGCTACAGTACTTGCAGTTACTGTTATTGTGTCAACAAAATTCCCATTCAAATCTGTTGACGGATCAACCTCAAGTCCGATTGAGTCTGTAGTCTGACAGCCACTTAAAATAAAAAGACTTATCAACAGTGTTAATAAGTCTGATTTGTATAATCTCATCTGCAATACATTTGTTTTTAAAAGCACCTGAATCTTAAAATCTGGCTCTTTGCTTAATTGCCTTTATCCTTATGCTAAGGATACAAGTTCTTCATTAGCAATTTCTTCGTAAAGGTTATAATAATTTTCGAAATCCGAAGTAGAATTGAATTCTAAGACCGGTTTATTCGCTTTTTTAACAAACTTTAACACTTCCTCGTTAATATTTTCGCAGGCACATACAACTGCATCTGAATAAGAAATAGCACCGATATTAAGAGCTGTGTTGGTAGCTTGAGAATAGATTTCAGTATGCTCGGGGCTCATGCCGTTCATGATAGCTTTTGAAGCGAATTCTGGATGCAGAGCGGTACTGAAATTATCATCATAAATGGAGTAAACTACTTTGGAACTCTTAAAAGTCGGATCATCTTTATAAATAGTTTTTAAGTAAGCAGGAACTAACGAACTCATCCAGCCATGACAATGTACTAAGTCGGGAGACCAGCCCAGTTTTTTTACGGTTTCTAATGCACCTTTACAGAAGAAAATTGTCCGCTCGTCATTGTCATCGTAGAACTTGTTGTTATTATCTGCAAAAACATGCTTTCTTTGAAAATATTCTTCATTATCAAGGAAATATACCTGCATTCGTGCCGAAGGAATCGAA
>JBAZHY010000156.1:0-5399 GCA_041652175.1 Pedobacter sp. | reverse complement strand
GATCAGATAACAAATGATTAAAATATTCAGGTCCATTTTATGCTTTTCTAATTGTGAATCTTGTTCTGATCATTTAACACTCATTTCTTCTTCTTAAACATTTCGAGCATTCTGTCGGTTACTACACAACCCCCAACCACATCTAAAGTGCCCAGAATAACTGCCAGGAACCCCAGAATAAGAGCAAGAAGATTGTCGCTCTCAGCTTTTCCCATAACTATAATAGCTCCGATAATCACAACCCCGTGGATGGCATTGGCACCGCTCATTAAAGGAGTATGTAATACACTGGGAACTCTACCGATTACCTCAATTCCAAGAAAAACACTCAGAATTACAATGTAAATCATTTGCTGATGCTGGCTTAACCAACTAAATATCTGTTCCATAAATCGGGATTAATTTCAGGGGGTTCAGTTTATTTACAGGCATTGGATGTATCTGATTATCCTTTAATTAGATCTTTTATTTTTTCGTTAAAAATTTCATGATTATACGATACACAGGTTCCTTTAACCAGATCATCATCAAAATTAAGCAGAAGCTGACCTTCAGTATTAATAATCAGTTTCAGGAAATTCAGAATATTCTTCCCATATAATTTACTGGCGTCTGAAGGCATCGTGGCCGGCAGATTAGAATTTCCGATAATAGTCACATTTTTATAAACAATCGTTTCCCTGTCTTTTGTGTGTGAGGTATTTCCTCCGGATGAGGAAGCTAAATCAATAATCAATGCACCTGTTTTCATTGTATCCAGAATACTTTCGGGTAAAAGTAGCGGTGCCTTTTTTCCGGGGATCTGTGCAGTTGTAATAATAACATCTGCCTTAGCAGCCACATCTGCAATTCTTTGCTGCTGTTTTTGCTTATACTCATCTGTTTGTTCCACCGCGTATCCACCTGCCCGGGATGCATCCAAAGCGCCTTCCACTTCAACAAATTTTGCACCCAAACTCATGACCTCTTCCTTAACAGCAGGACGTGTATCAAATACTTCTACCACAGCTCCAAGTCTTCTGGCAGTAGCAATGGCCTGTAATCCGGCTACACCGGCCCCCAGGATCAGAATCTTTGCAGGCGCAATACTACCGGCTGCTGTCATAAACATTGGAAAATATTTTGGCAGTTGCATAGCAGCAAGAATTACCGCTTTATAACCTGCAATATTGGCCTGTGAACTCAGGACATCCATGCTTTGAGCCCTGGTTGTACGGGGAAGCATATCCATACTGAAAATAGTGATGCCTTTCTCAGTCCAGGATTTTATCAGTTGAAAATTAGAAAGCGGACTATAAACTCCAATAACAACGGCTGACTTTTTCATTAATATCAGATCGTCTTCGGTTAATAAATTAATCGATAAAACTATATCTGACTCACTCAAAACAAATGATCTTGTATTTACTTCTGCTCCCTGTAACTGATATTGATTATCCGGTGCAAAAGCCATTTCCCCACATGCACTTTCTATTATAATACGAATATTGAGGTTTTTCAACATCGGGAGATGTTCAGGTATCAGAGAAACTCTTGTTTCAAAAGAAGGCTCGCGCAAAATACCAATAGTCATGAATTCAACTGTATAAGAGTATATGGCGCCTAAAGTAATCAAAAGAATTCATCACTTGCTTCACTTTTTTAAAAAAACTGTAACTTTTTAATTATGAGAAATACAACAGCCGGATTTAAACTGAAATAGAAGAACTAACCATTAATTTACTCTTAAAAAACTATATTTGCGGTTCAAATGAAGCACATACGTAATTTTTGCATAATTGCACATATTGATCACGGTAAAAGCACATTAGCAGACCGTCTTCTGGAGTATACCAATACAATCACACAGCGGGAATCGCAGGCTCAATTGCTTGATGATATGGATCTGGAACGTGAACGTGGAATCACTATTAAGAGCCATGCAATCCAGATGGATTATACTCTGGACGGACAACAGTATGTACTGAATCTGATAGACACTCCCGGGCACGTAGATTTTTCCTATGAAGTTTCAAGATCCATTGCTGCATGCGAAGGTGCCTTATTAATAGTTGATGCCTCTCAGGGTATTCAGGCCCAAACAATTTCAAATCTGTACCTTGCCCTGGAACATGACCTTGAAATTATTCCGATTCTGAATAAAATGGACCTTCCCGGTGCAATGCCCGAAGAAGTGAAAGACCAGATCATCGAACTCATCGGCTGTAAGCGCGAAGATATTATCCCTGCTTCAGGTAAAACCGGATTAGGAGTAGACAATATTCTGGAAGCAATTGTTCATCGCATTCCTGCCCCTAAAGGAAATCCTGAAGGAGAATTACAGGCCCTGATCTTCGACTCTGTATTCAACTCATTCCGTGGAATCATTGCATATTATAAAGTACTGAATGGCGAGATCCGTAAAGGGGATAAAGTGAAATTTGTTGCTACCGACAAGGATTATATCGCAGAAGAAGTTGGAACTTTAAAGCTTACGCCTAAACCTAAAGATGTAATCAAAACCGGCGATGTAGGCTATATCATTTCTGGTATTAAGGAAGCCCGTGAAGTAAAGGTTGGAGATACAATCACCCATAAAGACAGACCAAGTCTGGAACCTATTAAAGGATTTGAAGAAGTAAAGCCTATGGTATTTGCAGGTATCTATCCTGTTGATACCGATGAATATGAAGATCTGCGTGAAAGTATGCATAAGCTTCAGCTGAATGATGCTTCAATCGTATTTGAACCCGAATCATCAGCAGCACTGGGTTTTGGATTTCGTTGCGGATTTCTTGGAATGCTCCATATGGAAATCATTCAGGAGCGTCTTGAACGGGAATTTGACATGACGGTAATTACCACCGTTCCTAACGTATCCTATAAGGCATTTACATCCAAAGGAATTGAAATTGACGTTCATAATCCATCTGATCTGCCCGATCCAAGCAAGCTGGATCATGTGGAGGAACCATATATCAAGGCGAATATCATTACCAAATCTGAATTTGTAGGATCAATCATGTCACTCTGTATTCAGAAAAGAGGTACAATCATTAATCAGTCCTATCTGACTTCAGACCGGGTTGAACTGATTTTCGAAATGCCTATGGGTGAAATTGTATTCGATTTCTATGATCGGCTGAAAACTATCTCTAAAGGTTATGCTTCATTCGATTATCATTTGATCGGTTATCGTCAGTCTGATCTTGTCCGCCTGGACATCCTTCTGAATAGTGAACCGGTGGATGCATTATCTTCCCTGATTCACCGATCAAACTCTTATACTTTTGGTAAAAAGATTTGCGAAAAACTAAGGGAATTAATTCCGCGTCAGCAATTTGAGATTATCATTCAGGCATCAATCGGTGCCAAGATTATAGCCCGGGAAACAGTCAGGGCCTTACGTAAAGATGTTACTGCAAAGTGTTATGGCGGGGATATTTCCAGAAAAAGAAAGCTTCTCGAAAAACAGAAAAAGGGTAAAAAGAGAATGCGTCAGGTTGGAAACGTAGAAATTCCTCAAACGGCATTTATGGCTGTCTTAAAACTGGAATAAATCTTACTTTCGCTATTTGCAAATTACGAATAAATAATGTTGAAAAGCCTTTAATTGTTAATAAATACCTATTATCTACTAACATGCACTTACTCGACGGAAAATATGTTTCAGAAAAATTAAAACTGGAAATTGCTGTTGAAGCAGCAGAGGTTTTGAAAAAAAGAGGCAGGAAACCTCATCTGGTGGCTATACTTGTAGGTCATGATGGTGGATCTGAGACTTATGTTGCCAGTAAAATCCGCAATTGTGAAAAAGTAGGCTTCGCCTCTACTTTATACCGTTATGAAACCAGTATTACAGAGGATGAATTACTGAAGAAAATTGATGAGATAAATCAGGATCCTGAAACCGATGGCATTCTGGTACAACTTCCCTTACCGGCACATATTTCTGCAGATAAAGTGACTGAAAAGATCTCTCCTGAGAAAGATGTGGATGGATTTCACCCGGTAAACCTGGGACGTATGCAGCGCAACCTTCCCTCCTTCCTTCCGGCAACTCCGTATGGAATCCTGTTAATGCTTAAGGAATATAATATCGAAACCAGTGGTAAACATTGTGTCGTTGTTGGAAGAAGTAATATCGTAGGTTCTCCGATGAGTATCCTGATGGCAAGAAACTCAAACCCTGGTAACTGTACAGTAACAATCTGCCACAGTAAGACACCTGATATTAAAAAACATACATTGGATGCTGATATTCTGATTGTAGCAATCGGTAAAAAGAATTTTATTACCGCCGATATGGTAAAGCAAGGTGCTGTAGTAATCGATGTCGGTATGAACAGGGAAATTTCAACCGAAACCAGGTCGGGCTTCAAACTCTATGGCGATGTTGATTTCGATCATGTTGCCCCAAAATCATCCTGGATTACCCCGGTACCGGGTGGAGTTGGACTGATGACTATCGTTGGTTTATTAAAGAATACTCTGGCTTCAGCAAAAAAGGAAATTTATTAAGAACAATGGACATGGCCGGACTTTAAATTACCAGAGTACCCACCATGGTTTACTGATTCCAACATAAAGACCATCAGATTTTATTTCAACAGGATAGGTATTCACATAATTATTTTGTCCTGCAGCACCACGGCCTGTTTCCAGGTCAAATTTATGCCTGTGATAAGAACAAATGATATGACCCGCAGAACACCAGCCTTTACTCAGTTCAGCACCGGCGTGCGGACACCGGTTACTTAAAGCGTAAAATTTACCGGCAGATTTCACAATGCATAATTTCTTTCCGGAAACCTCTACTGCCCTGATAAAATCTTCTGAAGTTAAAATACCTGCTGAAAACACTTTAAACCATTTCATAAATTCAGAAAATTGTCAGTCTATTGTTTCTATTGGTTTTAAACCATGCTGATCGCTCAAACTTAAGTATATTTGCATCCTAATTTACAAAATGGCACATAATATTCCTCCTGACGGCACATTCTTACCATTAATGGAAGAATTCTACACTATACAAGGTGAAGGATTTCATTCAGGAAAGGCTGCGTATTTTATTCGTCTTGGAGGCTGTGATGTGGGATGTCATTGGTGCGACGTAAAAGAAAGTTGGGATGCAGAACTTCATCCGCTTACCTCAGCGGACGAAATCGTGAAGAATGCTGAGAAATATCCGGGAAAAGCGGTAGTTGTTACAGGCGGTGAGCCTCTGATCTATAATCTGGATTATCTTACATCAGAATTACAAAAACGCGGGATTAAAACCTTTATCGAGACAACAGGGGCTTATCCTCTATCCGGGCATTGGGACTGGATTTGTTTGTCACCTAAAAAGTTTAAATCCCCACGTCCTGATATTTTACCTCTTGCCGGAGAGCTGAAGGTAATTGTTTTTAACAAAAGTG
>JBAZHY010000155.1:0-5430 GCA_041652175.1 Pedobacter sp. | reverse complement strand
TAAAGAAAGAAAATGTCAAAACAAGTTAAATACAATGTTGAAGCACGTGACGCTCTGAAAAGAGGCGTGGATATTCTTGCCAATGCAGTAAAAGTAACTCTTGGGCCAAAAGGACGTAACGTAATTATCGATAAGAAATTCGGTTCTCCTGCAATCACTAAAGACGGTGTTACTGTAGCTAAAGAAATTGAATTAAAAGATGCCCTTGAAAACATGGGTGCTCAGATGGTTAAAGAAGTTGCGTCTAAAACTGCTGATTTAGCAGGTGATGGAACAACTACTGCAACTGTTTTAGCTCAGGCAATTGTTACTGCAGGTATAAAGAACGTAGCAGCCGGTGCAAACCCAATGGATCTTAAACGTGGTATCGACAAAGCAGTTTCTGCTGTTGTTGCTAACTTAAAAACTCAGTCTCAGTCTGTAGGCGAAGACAATAATAAAATCAAGCAGGTAGCCTCTATCTCAGCAAACAATGATGAAGTAATTGGTACTTTAATCGCTGATGCAATGGCTAAAGTGGGAAAAGATGGTGTAATCACTGTTGAAGAGGCAAAAGGTACTGAAACTGAAATGAAAACAGTTGAGGGTATGCAGTTTGACCGTGGATATTTATCTCCATATTTTGTTACTAACGCTGACAAAATGGAAGTTGAGCTGGATAATCCATACATCCTGATCTACGACAAGAAAATTTCTTCAATGAAGGAATTACTTCCTGTACTTGAAAAACAAGTTCAAACCGGAAAACCATTATTGATTATTGCTGAAGATCTTGATGGTGAAGCATTAGCTACCCTTGTAGTTAACAAGATTCGTGGTTCACTGAAAGTTGCTGCTGTAAAAGCCCCTGGATTCGGCGATCGTCGTAAAGCAATGCTCGAAGATATCGCCATCCTTACAGGAGGTACCGTAATCTCTGAAGAAAGAGGTTATAAACTGGAAAATGCAGACCTTACTTACTTAGGTCAGGCAGAGAAAGTGGTTGTTGATAAAGATAATACCATTGTAATTAATGGTGCTGGTAAATCAGACGATATCAAAGCTCGCGTAAACCAGATTAAATCTCAAATAGAGACTACTACATCTGATTACGATAAAGAAAAATTACAAGAGCGTTTAGCTAAGCTTTCAGGTGGCGTTGCAGTACTGTATGTTGGTGCAGCTACCGAAGTGGAGATGAAAGAAAAGAAAGATCGTGTTGACGATGCTTTACACGCAACACGTGCAGCTGTTGAAGAAGGTATCGTTGCCGGAGGTGGTGTTGCTTTCATCCGTTCTATTGAGGCTTTAGCCAGTCTTAAAGGAGCAAATGAAGATGAGAATACTGGTATCCAGATCATCAGACGGGCTATTGAAGAGCCTCTTCGTCAGATCTGCCAGAACGCAGGTATCGAAGGTTCTATCATCGTTCAGAAAGTGAAAGAGGGTAAAGCTGATTTCGGATACAACGCACGTACTGATGTATTTGAAAACATGATTGGTGCAGGTGTTATCGATCCTACTAAGGTTAGCCGTGTAGCATTAGAGAACGCAGCTTCCATCGCAGCTATGCTTTTAACTACTGAAGTAGTATTAGCTGATGATCCTGAAGACGATAAAGGTGCTCCAATGCCTCCTATGGGTGGCGGTGGCATGGGTGGAATGATGTAATAACATTCTCCCTATATAAAAAAAGGCTTCTCTAATATCAGAGAAGCCTTTTTTATTACCCTTATATGAAAGATTTTTTTATAGTAATGTTAGTAGCCGGTATCTTAGTAAAATTCCATCTCAAACAAATGTGAAATATGGTTTTTAAGCTTCTGCTTTACATCTTCAATATCAGGTTTATAGCCAAGTTCGCGCTCTAATGATGTAACGTCTTTGTCGTCGATTCCACAAGGAACTATATTCCTGAAATAGTTCAGATCTGTGTTCACATTGAAAGCAAATCCATGCATCGTTACCCAGCGGCTGCATCTTACCCCCATAGCACAGATTTTTCTGGCATTCTCATTATCTGCATCAAGCCATACCCCGGTATAGCCCTCATATCTCCCGCTTTTAATACCATAATCAGCAAGCGTACGTATTATGGCCTCTTCGAGTGTACGCAAATACAGGTGTATATCAGTGAAGAAATTATCCAGATCAAGAATAGGGTAACCTACAATCTGCCCCGGACCATGATATGTAATATCCCCGCCACGGTTGATTTTATAATAAGTTGCCTGTTTTTTTTGTAAACCTTCCTCATCAAGGAGCAAATTTTCAGGTTTTCCGCTCTTGCCCAAGGTATACACATGAGGATGTTCCACAAAGATCAAATGATTCTTAACAGGATTTTCAGTCTGATTTATTCGATTAAGCGATTTTTCAGCTAAAGTTTCACCAAAGATCATTTCCTGCCTGTCCCAGGACTGCTGATAGTCAAGCAGACCCCAATCCTGAAAAATTACTTTCTTATTTTTCATTTTCAAAATCTGTTACAAAACCGATCATATAGCCATCGAATTTCTCATAATGTATCCTGAACTCCTTTTGTTTGGAACCAATATTCAATAATCCGTCAAATGAACCTCTGCCTTCATACTTAAATGGCATTAATCTGATATTATCAAGAAAGCTGACATTCTTTTTCCCATGAAGTTTATAGATTGCCTCTTTTGCACACCAGCATGCGTATAAATGTTCGATGCGATCCTCACTGCCTATGAAATCAAGCTCTTTCCTGTTCATAAATTTGCCTGCTATCCGCTCGATCTTATCTTTAATCAGTTCAATATCAATCCCTACAGCTTGATTCTTGCTTACCATAACCGCAGCATAATCATAGGAGTGACTCAAAGAGATAAAATGGGGAAAATTACTCAGGTAAGGTTTACCATTGGAATCAACCCTGCAATCAATATAATCATCGGTATCCATCATTCTTCTCAAAAGAACTCTGGTACTTAACCAATGCATATTTCTTTTACCATTGCTTAGCGTTTCGAGATAAGCACGTTCATGTTCCTTTAACTGTAATTGCTTCAGTAAATCCTCAGCTGTTTCTTCTATCTTCCAGATTGCAAATGAGGTATATTGGTCAATTTTTTTATGATAAGCAAGAGCCATTCTTAAAAATAAAATACCTGCAAAATTATCTCAAATTAATCATATTTTAGACCAAATCTTACGCTTATTTATGATACTCTCTGATAAACTCATACTGGAAGAAATAGAAAAGGGGAATATTATTATTGAACCCTTCAAAAAAGAATGTTTAGGAACCAATTCCTATGATGTGCATTTGGGTAAGTATCTGGCAACATACCGAAACAGAGTTCTCGATGCAAAGGCTCATAATGAAATTGATCATTTCGAAATCCCAAAGGATGGTTTTGTTCTTCAGCCTAATACCCTGTACCTGGGAGTAACACTTGAATATACTGAAACTCATAAGCATGTGCCATTTCTGGAAGGGAAATCAAGTACCGGCCGTTTGGGTATTGACATACATGCTACTGCCGGTAAAGGGGATGTAGGATTCTGCAATACATGGACCCTTGAAATTTCATGTGCTCAGCCTGTAAGAATTTATGCCGGAATGCCTATCGGGCAATTAATCTACTTTGTGGTTGATGGTGAAGTAAATACTATGTACAATGCTAAAAGCAATGCTAAATACAATAACAAAACAACCCGCCCGGTTGAAAGTATGATGTGGAAAAATTCCTTCTGAGATTAAACTGCTAAATAAATCGTATATTATACATTGATAAGCCTCTTTTATTTAAATTGAGGCTTTGTGTTTTGTACCAGGCTGAATGAGGGGATGAATGTTTAATTACCGGTCTTTCCCTGGCCCTGCTCTTATAAACTAACCATGAAAAAGAGTCTTTTATTTACCTTGTTTATCTTCACAACACTGCTGGTAACCGGATTTATCAGAGATGATGAGCCACTGAAAAAGATTCTCCGTCAGATAGAAAAATACAGATTAGGATATCCTCAGGAAAAAGTTCATCTCCATCTCGACAAACCATATTATGCAATCGGAGATAATATCTGGTTCAAAGCCTATGTCGTTCAAGCTGAAAAAAATGAATTATCCAATCTGAGTAAGGTTCTTTATGTTGAGTTGATCAATGATAAAGACTCCATAAAAAAATCATTGAAAATACCACTCAATCTGGGTTTGTGTTGGGGTGATTTTAACCTCACCGACTCCCTTCGCGAAGGCAATTATCGTATCAGGGCTTATACCACCTGGATGAGGAATTTTGGTGAAGAATATTTCTTCGACAAAACGATAAGGATCGGTAACTCTCTATCCAATACTGTACTGACTCAAATTGATTATACATATAGTAAAGAACCAAGGGGTGAAAAAGTTTCTGCTTTAATTAATTATACAGATATGACCGGTCGGCCACTGGCAGGTAAAGAGGTCAACTACCAGATAGAACTGGATTTCAGGAGTATTTTGAAAGGAAAAGGGGTTACCGATACAAAGGGGAACCTTCAGATCAATTTTGTAAATACCCAGCCATTTGTTTTAAAATCAGGCAGGATTATGACAACCATCCGCCTGGATGAAAAAAGGGCACTCAGCAAGAATTTTCCTGTAAAATCTACTTCCAGCGAGTCAGATGTTCAGTTTTTCCCTGAAAGTGGTGATTTGGTCAGTGGAATTGGTACACAGGTTGCATTCAAAGCTGTAAAATCAGATGGATTAGGTATTAACATTAGCGGTTACATCAGCAATCAGAATAATGAACGCTTAGTTGAATTCAAGTCGGAATATGCCGGCATGGGAACTTTCAATCTGCGTCCCAACGGGAATGACATTTATACTGCTACTGTTCGATTCGAAGATGGATCTGAAAAGACCTTTAAACTACCACGGGTTAAATCGCAAGGTTATGTTTTAAGTGTCAACAACTCGAATCCAGATGAGCTTCAGATCAGGGTTTCCACTTCTGTACCCGCTAAAGAAGATGAAGAACTTACCCTTGTGGCTCAGACTAATGGTCAGGTACATTTTGTTTCCAGAAATAAGCTCATTTCAAAAACTTTTAATGCGGATATACCTAAATCAAGATTCCCAACAGGTATACTTCAGCTAACATTATTCTCTCCTCAAAATGAACCGGTTGCCGAGCGACTGGTTTTTATAAATCACTCAGATTTTTTACAGATCGGTATTAAAAGTAATAAGGAAGAATATGCCAGGCGTGAAAAAACAAAACTTGAATTTAACATCGGAAATCCTGAAGGGATTGCAACTATAGGAAGCTTTTCAGTAGCTGTTATCGACGAAAACAAAGTTCCTTCGGATGAAGCAACAGAAACCACAATTATTTCAAACCTTTTACTGACTTCCGACCTGAAGGGTTTTATTGAAAATCCAAACTACTATTTTACAAACATTGATCAGAACAAGGTCAGACAGCTTGACCATTTAAT
>JBAZHY010000154.1:0-5473 GCA_041652175.1 Pedobacter sp. | reverse complement strand
GAAGGCAAATCTTTTACTGTCAGGCGACCATGCCCCAGCTGATTCAATAAAATTGTACTCATCTATATCCCCGTTTTTAGATTTACTTGAAAGTTTTCGTACAATTTTACCTGTCCGGGCATCTGCAAGGAAAAGATCTATACTTAACAGGTCTCTTTCTGAGAGGAAGGCGATATAGTTACCATCCGGGGAAATCGCCGGAGCAACGTTGTAATGTGACCCTCCGTTTTTTTCATCAATGATCTTCTTTCCTATCGGCACCTGAGCCGTATCTTTTAAATAAGGCTTGTAAGTATTTTCTATACTGGTTTTCCAAAGACTCGATAAAGTACGGTCATCATAGCCAAAAGTACGTCTGATAGCCATTTCATAACCATATTTGGCAGTTTCTTTAAAGAAAGGTACAATAACAGTATCGCCATAAGTTGATCCTATGTATGACCAGAATGCTTGTCCGTATCGATATGGAAAATACTTGTTGGAGGTTGTTAAATCCTTTAAGGTAGGAATGTCCTTGTTCAGGAATGCATCACGCATCCACATCGAGGTATAAGAATCCTGTTTCCCTACTGATAGATACTCTGCCATACCTTCAACCATCCAAAGCGGCAGATTGCCAATGTTTTCCAGATTTGTTGAATCTCCTTCAATGAGAGAGTGATACTGAAAAGCATGAACCAGCTCATGTCCTAAAACATGCCTTGTTTGATGATTTAACTGAGATATTGGCATGATAACCCTGTTTTTCAATCCCTCGGTTACACCGCCTGTTCCTACCCCAACTTCGCCACTTAAGGCTGTGGTTTGCTGGAAATCAGGATGGTTTGAATAAAGGATGAAAGGATTCTTTTTCAGAAAGGTATCGCGGAATACCTGCTGATGTAACTCATACCATACCTCGGCTTCTTTTGCAAAACGATGCACCAAACTATCATTTTTCAGATAATAGTACAGGTCGAAATGGGGAGTTTCATAAACCTTGAATTTAAGGTTCTTATATCTCACCTTATTCTGCCCGAAATACTGAGCCTGAACACTGTCAATGGAACCCGATAATAAAAGGATTATTAAAAATAATACGAGCCGGTATCCGGATATTCTCTTGGCTGTTTGACTATTTCTCATTTTATAGTATAAATGATGTTTCTCTAAAATACGTAAAAATATCTATTTCAATTTTTGCCCTGTTTAATAAATAAATCAGAGGATTGTAAAATCAGTTATTTTGTTTTGCCCTATTCTGTTTTCTTTCTTCCCGGAGCTCTTTGCGTGTTTTAGGTTTATTGACTGCAGGCTCTGGTAATGAACCCGATGGTGTTTTGTTTTCTGAAGACTGAAGATTCCTGTTCTCTTTAATGACCGGAGGTGAAGGAATAACCTGACCTGCTGAAGTATCCGGCAAATCTTTCGGGATATAAAGGGAATCGACAATCATTGAATCAACAGCACTTGTATCTGATGAATAATTAACCGTTACACACTGGTATTCACGGGTTATTTTTACTTTAGGTTTAGGAAAAGGCCCGGGATTTATTCCAAGTGATTTATCCTTGTAAACTTTTTCCATAAACTTTCCGAAGATAGGCAAGGCGGTCCGGGATCCTTCACCTGTTTGGGAAGTTTTGAAATGCACACTTCGTTCATCACAACCAACCCACACTCCGGTTACCAGATCTTTGGTTACCCCCATATACCATCCATCTACATAATCAGATGAGGTTCCTGTTTTACCGCCAATCTGGTTGTTATTTTTCCAAAGATCCCATTCCCATAATGCCTGAGAAGTTCCGCCCGGTTCTTCCATACCACCTCTGAGCATATAAAGCATAAGATAGGCTATTTCTTCTGTTAAAGTTCTTTCCTGTTTAGTTTTAAACTCTTCAATCAGGTTCCCATTCTGATCTGTAATCTTCTCAACTAAAATAGGTTCTGAACGAATACCGTTATTTAAAAAAGTACCATAGGCTTTAACCATTTCAAATACACTTACATCGTTTGGTCCCAGACTTACCGATGGAACAGCTTTCAGGTCACTTTCAATTCCGCAGGCATGTGCATATTTTACAACATTGGCAGCCCCAACTTTTTCGGTAATCTGCGCGGTAATTGAATTGACTGATTTACCCATGGCCCAGCGAAGTGACATTTCCCTTCCTGAAAAATTATAATCAGCATTCTTGGGCTCCCAGTATTCAGTTTTTCCTCCGTTCTGATAAGGTATCTTTACTGCCTTATCGGTGAATTTATCACATGGATTCATACCCGACTCCAGTGCAGCAAGATAAGCGAAAGGTTTAAAGGTCGATCCGGCCTGTCTTTTTGCCTGATTAACATGGTCATATTTAAAGTATTTATGATTAATCCCACCCACCCATACTTTTATATGTCCGTTAAACGGATCGAGTGTCATCATGCCGGTATTTAGAATTTTTGCATAGTATTTAATTGAATCTATGGTAGAATACTGAACCTCCTTTTCACCATTCCAGCTAAATACCTTCATTTTCCTGGGTTTATTCAGATAAAAATTGATTGAATCCTGATTGCCCTCAAATCGTTTTTTCAGAAAAGCGTAATAAGGAAGACGCTGTGCTGCTTTTTCCGGAAAATCAAGTATTTCAAGCCCATCAGAGGTTCTCCATGGATTTTCATTACCCCAAACATTTTCAAATCTTCTCTGAAGAATTTTCATTTGACTATTAACAGCTTCCTCTGCATACTGTTGCATTCTGGAATCAATGGTTGTATAAATCTTCAGACCGTCACCATAAAGATCATATCCGTTATCTTCGCACCATTCTTCCAAATATCTTGAAACGGCAGAACGCAGATATGAACCTCCGTCACTTCCTTCATCCAGAATTCCCTGTGTTAATTTAAGTGGTTTAGAGCTGTATTTCTTATATTCTTTTTCAGTCAAGTAGTCATATTTCTGCATTTGGGCAAGCACTGTATTTCGTCGCTCCAATGATTTTTCAGGATTTCTGATAGGGTTATAAGTTGTTGTTGCTTTAAGCATACCCACCATTACAGCAGCCTCCTCTACCTGTATTTTGCTTACATTTTTATTGAAGTAGAGTTTAGAGGCAGTTTTAATACCAAATGTATTATTGCCAAACGGAACGGTATTCAGATAGAGGGTCAGGATTTCCTCTTTGCTGTAATAATTCTCGAGTTTATAGGCGGTAACCCATTCTTTAAGTTTGTACACAATAGTTCTGACCAATGGAATATATTTAATCCATCCCTCAGATTTTCTGTTTCTTGTACTATACAGATTTTTTGCCAGCTGCTGGGTAATTGTACTGGCTCCCCGCCGGTCGCCGGTAGCGGTTGAAATAATACTTGATAGTAATGATCTGACATCAACACCACTGTGTTTGTAGAATCTTACATCCTCAGTAGCAACTAAGGCATCAATAATGGCAGGTGCTATACTATCGTATTCAACAGGGGTACGGTTTTCTTTATAATATTTTCCAATAAGTTTCCCGTCGGATGTATAAAGCTGGGAAACAATATTCATATTGGGTGTTTTTATATCCCTCTTACTTGGCGAATATCCGAAAAGCCAAAGAAAATTGATTTCAAGGGCACAAAAGAAAAGAACTATGAAGTATAGACTTATTGCCGTATAGCGAAGAGGGGTATTTTTAATTCTTCTGAACATGTGGTAAATATGAGGAAATCGTGATTAATATGCTGCAAATATCTATGATTTTATACTTGCAGCTTATTAAACGTAAAAGAGCTTTAGAAAATATTTAAATTGCTTATATTTTATTGTTATGGAAGATCTGATTCAAAAATTCAAAATCAATAAAGGGGAGCATTTTAGTATGAAAGATCATGATCCTGACTTTTCAGGCTCATACGAGAAGGACAATGCGCCTGAATTGCTCAATGAGCTGAGTGAGGAGATGAGTAAACTTCAGGAAAAAATGTATGCCCTGAATAAGAATGCCCTTCTGATCATTTTTCAGGCTATGGATGCTGCAGGTAAAGATAGTGTCATAAAACATGCGATGAGTGGATTAAATCCACAGGGTTGCCAGGTATTCAGCTTTAAGCAGCCCAGTGCAGAAGAACTGGATCACGATTTTATTTGGAGACATAATAAGGCACTTCCTGAAAAGGGAAGGGTAGGTATTCATAACAGGTCGCATTATGAAAATGTGCTTGTTTGTAAGGTACATCCTGAATTTGTACTGAATGAAAGTATCATTAAGCCCAATGCGGCTTTTTGGAATGAACGATATGAAAGTATCCGTAACTTCGAGAAGCATCTTTCGCAGAATGGCACTGTGATCCTTAAATTTTTTCTGAATGTTTCTAAAAACGAACAAAAAAAACGTTTTCTGGAACGAATAGATGATCCTTTGAAAAACTGGAAGTTCAATATTGGGGATATTGAAGAGCGGAAGAAATGGGATGAATATATGAAAACCTATGAAGAGGCGATAAAAGCCACTAGTGAAGATCATGCCCCCTGGTATATTATTCCTGCAGATAAAAAGTGGTTTACCAGAATTGCAGTCAGTATGATCATTAATCATACTCTTCAATCCATGAAGCTGGATATGCCACCTTTGTCAGATACTGAAAAAGAACAGTTGTTAGCTTGTAAGGATTTATTAATGAAGGAAAAATAATATGATCAGAGCTATTTGAACAGTACATCCCGGTAGGCGGGGTTTTGTTCAATGATCGTTTTTGCAAATCTGCAAAGTGGAATTATTTTGATATTCTTATTTCTGGAATAGTTTATCAGGGTGTTAAGTAATTCCTGACCGGCCTTATTCCGGTCTGATAATTCATTGTTAATAATGGTTTGATCAAGTACCATCTTATCGGCACCCGCAAAGCTATAGCTTATTTCAGCAAGCAGCTTATTCCCTTCTTCAATATAAAAGGACCCTTTATGAGAATTTTCACGATGTTTGATCACCATTATTATTCAGAATCGATTATTATTCTTTGATTTTAAAACTATCAGCATCTTTCAGAAATGGAAATAAAGTCCGTGCATGAGTAAGATCTGCCTTATTAATGCTGAAAGTATACAGATCCTCATCATTTGGTTTATAATACACTACTTTTCCAAGAGGATCAATGCACATGGAATCCCCTGAATGATAAATCTCATTGCCATCGTGACCTACACGATTTACTGCAACAACAAAGGCTTGATTTTCAATTGCCCTCGCCGGAATAAGGGTACGCCAATGTAATGAACGACGTTCAGGCCAGTTAGCTACAATCAGCAGCATATCGTATTCTTCATCAACATTTCTTAGCCAGACAGGGAAACGAAGATCGTAACAGATTACCGGACAAATTTTCCAGCCATTCAGTTCCACAAATATTTTTTTGGTGCCTGCTGTATAATGCTGATCTTCTTCACTTAATCCGAAAAGATGTCTTTTGTCATAGGATTCAAAAGATCCGTCCGGACGCATCCATATCAGACGAT
>JBAZHY010000153.1:0-5489 GCA_041652175.1 Pedobacter sp. | reverse complement strand
ATGGATTTATGGCTTTATGAGTCCGGTTTCAGGGATCATTGCTGATAGATTTAGTCGTAAACGGATCATTATAGGGAGTTTATTTGTATGGTCGGCAGTAACCTTTGCAATGAGTTATGCCACCACATTCGATCAGCTTTATATTTTGAGAGCCTTGATGGGGGTCAGTGAGGCCTTATACATTCCGGCAGGTTTATCAATGATAGCCGAATTCCATAGCAGCAAAACCCGTTCCCTGGCTATAGGAATACATATGACAGGCTTATATATGGGACAGGCATTAGGCGGCTTCGGAGCCACAATTGCCAATAGTTACACCTGGCAAACTACATTTCATATCTTCGGACTGATTGGTATTGTGTACTCTTTCTTTTTATTATTTTTCCTGAAGGATAAGCAATATGACCAGCTTGCTTCAGAAACTGACCGGCTTCCGGTCAAAGAGGGCAGCTCAGTTTTCAAAGGACTTGCCTTATTATTTACAAATCTGTCCTTCTGGATAATCCTGTTTTACTTTACCATCCCCAGTCTTCCGGGATGGGCAACCAAGAGCTGGCTCCCGACACTATTCGCTGAGAATCTGAATATCCCAATGTCACAGGCAGGCCCTATATCTACAATAACCATTGCGGCATCCTCACTTCTGGGGGTTATCATAGGAGGTATTTTATCCGATCGCTGGGTACAAACTAACCTGCGTGGAAGGATCTATACCAGTGCCATTGGCCTGGGCTTAACCATTCCTTCCCTGCTACTCCTTGGATTCGGTCATAATCTGTTTCATGTGATTGGGGCAGGTATGTGTTTCGGAATCGGATTCGGAATGTTTGATGCGAATAATATGCCTATTTTATGCCAGTTTGTATCTTCAAAATACCGGGCGACAGCATACGGGCTCATGAATATGACAGGGGTATTTGCCGGAGCTTATATCACCAAACTCTTAGGACAATCTACAGATGCAGGAAACCTGGGAAGAGACTTCGCTATGCTGGCCGGTATAGTATTACTGGCTCTGCTGGTTCAAATAATCTTCCTAAAACCTAAATACAATGAATTTGAAACGGCAGAGAGTAAATCTTAATAATATCAGGGGTACATAGATCAGACTGCCATAACAGATAAATATAAATTTTCACAATCCTTCAGTACCCAGTCTCAGCATGAGGGACAAGACCCGGGACGAATCGGGGTCTGATCGTAATCAGATAAACCCTAAATGAATATAAAAACCTCCCGATCCTTTAAAAAACAAATTATACTAAAATGAAACAACTGCGTAAACCCGGTAATATCATTCTCCTTCTGGTACTCCTTATTGCCTCAGCCTGTTCTCCCCGGATACAATCAGGTAAGGCTTCCGCCATAAAACTTTCGGCCTTGTACATTACAGCCCCCCTTCTTAAAGCGAAGAATTATAATCAGGCTGTTCAGATCCGTATCTATGTTCCGGAAGGCAAGACAATTAATTATAAAAGTATTCAAATTGATCTTGATCAGCATGCGATTAATGCCCTTGAAAAGATTGATGTGCTGGTTCCGGCCGATCATGGAAAGAATTTCCCGGCAACAGCGAAGACCATAGGTTCATCTGCCGTCCTTTCCGAAAAGCTCAATATCCCTGTTGATCTGCAGTTAAAAGCAGGATTATATACCATCTGGCTGAGTCCGGTAGTAAAATCAAATGCTGATATGGATCAGCAGATCAGGTTAAAAGTGAACGGTTTTACAGATGGCTTTTCCCTGCAACATAAAATATCACGCTCAGCCGGTAGTGCCGGTGGCGAAGCAGTTTACTTTAAGCGTATAGCCCTGGCCCTCAGAAAAGCCGGTGATGACGGGGTACATTCCTATAGGATTCCCGGTATTGCAACAACCGACAAGGGCACTTTACTTTCAGTCTACGACATCCGCTATAAACACTCCGGGGATTTACCTGCCAATATTGATGTCGGCCTGAGTCGCAGTACCGATGGTGGCAGCACCTGGGAGCCTATGAAAATTATTATGGATATGGGCGAACCCCATCAAAACAATGGCGTTGGCGATCCGGCGATACTATTTGATCCGGTCACAAAAAAGATCTGGGTAGCCGCACTCTGGAGTAAAGGCAATCGTTCTATTGCAGGATCCGAACCCGGCCTCTCGCCCGACATTACCGGACAACTGGTATTGGTCAGCAGCGATGATGATGGGATTACCTGGTCTAAACCTTACAGTATCACCAATCAGGTTAAAGATCCGAAATGGCATTTATATTTTAACGGTCCGGGGAACGGGATAGCTATGAAGAATGGAACACTCGTATTTCCCTCGCAATATTGGGATGAAAGCACTAAACCGGGTATCCCGCATTCATCAATCATTTACAGTGATGACCATGGCAAAACATGGAAAAGCGGTACAGGCGCAAAAATAAATACGACCGAAAGTCAGGTGGTAGAAACCGAACCTGGTATTCTGATGTTGAATATGCGCGATAACCGGGGTAAATTCAGAAGCGTGGCAACTACAAAAGATATGGGCGCTACCTGGCTGGAACATCAAACATCTTATGAAGCATTGCCTGACCCGGTTTGTATGGCCAGTCTTATTAAAGCCAGGGTTATGGTGAAGGGAAAAATGCAGGATGTATTGTTCTTCAGTAATGTAGCTACTCAAACTACACGTAAAAACATGACGATCAAAGCCAGTCTGGATCTGGGCGAAACCTGGTTGCCGGCACATGAACTTTTGCTGGATGAGCGTTTAACCTATGGATATTCAACACTTACTAAAATAGATGATCAAACCCTGGGTTTGCTTTATGAAGGAGAACGCGACCTGTACTTCATCCGTGTACCGGTAGCAGACATATTTAAATAATATGCTAAAGACAATACTATCCCTGATACTGGTTCTCACCCTTAATGGGGTGATGGCCCGGCAAAAGCCACTGAAAGTAGCCTGTATAGGCAATTCGGTAACTTATGGTGCCGGACTCAAAGATCCGGCCACCGAATCCTACCCTGCTGTACTTCAAAATCTGCTGGGTACGGGATACCAGATTGCCAATTTCGGTCGTAATGGCGCCACCTTATTAAAAAAGGGGCACCGCCCCTATTTCCGGACTCCTGAGTTTAAAGCTGCGATAGAATACGGGGCAGATATCGCCATTATCCATTTGGGGCTAAATGATACTGATCCACGTAACTGGCCGGATTATAGCGGAGACTTTACACGGGATTATTCATGGCTTCTGGATACTTTGAAGAAAGTTAATCCAAAGGTCAGACTCTTTGTATCCAGGCTGACACCTATTTTTAGCGGGCATCCCCGCTTTCAGTCGGGCACACACAACTGGCATCAGCAGATTCAGGAACTGATGCCTGGTATTGCATCTGCCAATCAGGCACAATTAGTAGATCTTCATAGCCCGCTTAGCAATCGTCCGGACTTATTTAACGACAATGTTCATCCAGATAAAGAAGGTGCTGCAATTATAGCCCGCACTTTCTATCAGGCCATTACCGGGGATTTTGGAGGGCTTCAGATTCCGGCGATTTTCAGTGATCACATGGTCCTTCAGCGCGATAAACAAATTCCTGTTTATGGAAAGGCTGATAGAGGAGATGAAATCAAAGTAAGTTTAGCCGGAATGGCACTATCTGCTATAACAGATGTTCAGGGTAATTGGAAGGTGCTACTACCTTCTATGAAAGCGGGTGGTCCTTATACCCTCCGGATTGCTTCTAAAGATAAAACACATGAATTCAATGATGTTTTAATCGGGGATGTCTGGCTGGCATCCGGTCAATCCAATATGGCATTTGAGCTGAAACATTCTGTAAATGCCGCACAAGAAATCAGACAGTCTGAAAACAAGAATCTGCGTTTACTGAAACTGAAGAATTTGCGTCAAACAGACAATACTGTCTGGGACCCGGTGACTCTGGAGAAAACCAATAAGCTCCAGTTCTTCTCAGGTCAATGGCTGCCGGCAGAAGAAAAGTCGGCTGCTGATTTTTCTGCAGTAGCCTATTATTTCGCGAAACAGATACAAAACACCGAAAACATCCCCATTGGCATCATAGAACTGGCAGTAGGAGGATCTCCTGTCGAATCCTGGATCGACCGCCAAAGCCTTGAGAATCATAATCTGCTGGTAAATATGTTATCTGACTGGCGTAAATCAGATTTTATCATGCCCTGGGTTAGGGAACGGGCTAATAAAAATTTAGAAAATGCCGGACAAGTCCGGCAACGGCATCCATACGAGCCTGCTTATAATTACGAAGCAGGAATATCCAATCTTACCGGTTCGCCTATAAAAGGGGTTATCTGGTATCAGGGCGAAAGCAATACACACAATGCAGATCTGTACAAGACTGAATTCAAAGCCCTGGTTCAAAGCTGGCGGGATGCCTGGAATCAAAACTTTCCATTCTATTACGTCCAGCTTTCCTCTTTGAACAGAGCCTCCTGGCCTCAATTCAGGAATATGCAGAGGGAGCTTCAATCTGAAATCCAGGGCAGCAGAATGGCTGTAAGCTCAGATCTCGGGGATTCCCTGGATGTACATCCCCGTCAAAAAAAGGAAATTGGAAACCGCTTAGCTTTACTGGCTTTAGAAGATACATACGGTAAGAAATTAAGATCCCGCGGACCGATACCTGCCGACGCGGTTAAAAAGCAAAATGAAATAATAATATCCTTCACTGAAGCTAAAAGTCTTTCAACTTCGGGGAATAAAGCCTTAAACGGTTTTGAACTACTTACAGACAAAGGCAATTACATTCCTGTACCGGGCAGGATAGCCGGAAAGCAGGTTCATTTGAGAATACCGGAAAATGAAACAGTGAAGAAAGTACTTTACGCCTGGCAAGCCTACAGCCATGCTAATCTGATTAATGAAGCAGGCCTTCCTGCCTCTACCTTTTCACTCCTAATCAAATAACATCATGGGATATACAAGCAAAGAATTAAAGGATCTCCTATCCTTCTACCAAAACCAATTATTAAAAGATACTGTTCCCTTTTGGTTTCCGAAATCTGTAGATAAGGAATTCGGGGGTTACCTGCTCATGCGCGATCAGGACGGTTCACTGATCGATGATGACAAGGCTGTTTGGATTCAGGGGCGTGCAGCCTGGCTCTTATCAACACTTTACAACACTGTAGAACCTAAGCATGAATGGCTGGAAGCTTCCAGATCAGGAATAGACTTTCTCAATAATCATTGCTTCGACTCCGATGGCCGGATGTTCTTCCATGTCAATCGTCAGGGGCAGGCGATCCGTAAACGCCGGTATTTCTTTTCAGAAACCTTTGCGGTTATTGCCAATGCGGCTTATGCCAAAGCAAGTGGTGATGCAGAAGCCGCAAAAACTGCCCGCTACTTATTTGGAAAATGTCTGGAATATGCCAATACCCCCGGTATCCTTCCTGAAAAATTCACCCATACCCGTCCGGCAAAAGGTATCGGAGTTCCGATGATCATGATGAATACC
>JBAZHY010000152.1:0-5490 GCA_041652175.1 Pedobacter sp. | reverse complement strand
TTATTATCGGATATCTTCATTTAGTACTCTTAGGTGTAACAAGAATATTCATTTTAGGATATATTGTTTCTTTTGAGCTGATCAGGATTAACAAGCGGTTAATAACAGGCCTGTTTATTTTTGTAAGCGGAATTATTATCAATGAATTACTACTCCTGATTCAGGGTGTTGCTGCATTTAGTTATACCAGCATACCCTATATCAATGAAATGCTGCTTGCTACTGCCATAATTCTACTGGCAGGTACCCTGATTATGCTTGTCAGTCGTTTTGGGATCTCTGAAAAAGGCCAGACTATTGATATTTAATAGCGCTACAATCCATCAAACTGATTTACCCTGAATTCTGACTCAGGTTAATTAATGTTCATTGTTCATTCATTAAAGAATGATTTCATGTCAAGAAATATTTTTTAATTATCTAATGAATCTTAAGACTGCTTGTTATCTATCATTTTAAATACATGCAATACGTAAGGGAATAATGCATCCATACTTTCCTTAGCACCTTTTGTAGAGCCGGGTAATGCCAGAATGAGTGTATTCCCTTTTAAGCCGGCGATACTTCGCGACAGCATGGAGTATGGTGTTTGTTGCTGTCCGTAACTTCTGGCTGCTTCTGCAATACCGGGAATTTCACGGTCAAGCATGGGGCGTATAGCCTCAGGGGTTATATCCCCCGGAGATAAACCTGTTCCGCCGGTCAGGATTAGCAAGTCTATTTCACGATCACACAAGGATTGTATCTTTTCCTGTATAATGTTTATTTCATCCGGGATGATACTATAATCTTCAACAAGGATATCAAGTTCTGTCAGTTTTTTAATGATAGCCTTTCCAGCACGGTCTTCCTTCTTGTTTGCAGCTACACTATCTGAACAAACAATAACAGCAACATGAAGAATACGGTTTAATATTTCTGAATATTGGGATTTACCCCCCTTTTTACTGATAAGTCTGATACCTGTTATTTCAATTTCCTTATCTATCGGCTTCAGCATATCGTAAATGGTTAAGGCTGCAACCGAGACTCCGTGCATGGCTTCAACCTCAACTCCTGTTTTGTAAATGGTATGAACTTCTGCTTCAATAATAATTTCCAGGCCCTCAATTTTATGATTAATTGACGCAAACTCCACAGGAAGAGGATGGCAATCCGGAATCATATCACTGGTACGCTTAATACCGAACAAGCCGGCAATACGACTTGCCTCAATCACATCTCCTTTCGGAACAGTTTTATTTACAATCGCATCAATTGTTTCCTGCTTACTTACCCAAACAATTGCCTGTGCGATAGCCTCACGATATGTATTTATTTTATCCGTTATGCCAATCATACCTATGTTTTAAGTTCTGTTACTTCATTGTATTCTCATTTAACGCATTTATAAGATCGGGCGGAGTGTTGATATTCAGGAATAATTGATCATTAAATAGTTTATTAGTATCCACATTTAACTTCAACAGTTTAAAATAGCTGATCATATCGTGCAGTCTGATTATATTTTGCAGAATAAACCCTTCCCACTCTATTAAGCAATCTTTTGTGTATATGCCACAAAGAGGCTCTATCTGTTGGTGATAGATAGGTACTGTTATTTGCCACTGAAAGGAATTTTGAATTATAAATTCAATAGCTTCTGACTTTATAAATGGCATATCACAACTCAGTATAAAGTTGAAACAAGTATCTGTATGCTTCAGTGCCGAATAAATTCCTCCTGCGGGCCCAATATCTTTTATAATATCCGGAATAACCTCTAATCCCAAATCCTGATAAGCCGAATTGTTCGCAACCAGCACCACTTTATTAACCGCCGGTTCCAATTGTTCAATAACATATTGTATAAGTGGCTTCCCTTTAAACGGTATCAAACCTTTATCACTGCCCATCCGGCTGCTCTTACCACCTGCAAGGATATAACCATTTATATTATCGTTCTTTTGAGGCATTATTACTATTTAATAATCATCACTACATCAATCATTTACCATTCGATTATACCTTACCAGACATTTTATTTATTGTTTACCGGCAATACGTTTCAGCATATTCCTGAAAATAAAAAAATGAAAAGGCAGCATAGAATACCAATAATTCCTTCCCAGTATTCCTCTCGGACGGAAAGTGGCCGTTTGTTTTAAGATACAGCGATTTTCATTTTGTACAATTGAAAATTCAAGCCAGGCCTCTCCCGGCAGCTTCATTTCTGCAAATAAGAGCAAACGATTATTTTTATGATCTGCCAATAGAACCCTCCAGAAGTCAAGTGCATCCCCGGGCTGAATATCAACCTTACTTCTTCTTCCTCTCCCAATGCCCACACCACCTAATATTTTATCAAGTACTCCGCGGATTCGCCATAAACTATCCGCATAATACCAACCCTGATCACCTCCAATCCCAAAGAAACGACCGGAAACAATTTCCACGTCCTCTTTATCAATTTCAATCCATTTGCGATCTATATAACATCCATTAACAGGCACTTCAATATATTGACTGATATCTAAACTGCTAAGGCTACTGGACGCCGCGTCTGTCCAGCTTGAAATTACCATATTTTGCTCAATACGCTCAAAAGCCATTTTAACGGCTTCACGATAAGGGATCAGTTCCTGATGAATAATGTCACGTATAGAACTTTCTTTACAAACCACATCAGTTTTCATACTATGCACCAGTTGCTTTGCAATACTGATATTAGTAGAAGTCGCCATATTTAGCCAGTAAGAAGAAAGCATAGGAAAAGAAATAGGTAATGAAATGATGTATCGTTTATAATTACGAACGGCTGCAAACTCCCGCAACATCTTTTTATAAGTTAACACATCGGGACCGCCAATTTCAAAGGTTTTGAAGAAAGTTCTTTCATTCAACAGGCTCATGTGCAGATAGTTGATCACATTTCGAATGGCAATCGGTTGACAGCGGGAGTTCAACCACCGGGGAACAATCATTATGGGTAGTTTTTCTGTCAGGTCACGTATCATCTCAAATGATACACTTCCTGATCCTACAATGATACCCGCTTCAAAAATAGTATAAGGGATTTCTGATTGCTTAATCACATCTTTCACTGCTTTTCTTGATGATAAATGCTTCGACATTTCTTCTGCATTACAGATCCCGCTCAGGTAAATAATCTGCTTTACCTTAGTCAGTGTAGAAACCAATACAAAGCAACCGGCTGACCGCTTTTCATATTCTTTTAAGGTGGTAGATGTATCACCAAGCGAATGAATCAAATAATAAGCTACATCAAACTGTTTATTATTAAAGTTCAGTACTGCATTTTCGGGATTCAGAAAATCAAATTCAATAATGCTAACCTTATTGCGCAAATATGGTGAAGGCTGAAAACGTTTCTGATCTCTTACCACACAGGTTACTTCATGACCGGCCTCGACAAGTACCGGTAACAGTCTCATTCCAATATATCCATTAGCCCCGGTAAGCAAAATACGCATGCTCTAATTTTTTTTAATCAACCGCCTATATCAATCATACTCCTGTTACTTAATTTCGATATATCCATACTTTTGTAGATAGATGTAAATTGTCCTCCAAGCGATTCCTTTTTATCGGATACGCATTGTCTAATTAAAGGGATTATATCCTGCCCCTTTCTCAGGGCACTCAAAATATCCACTTCAGATGCTGAAAAGAGACAGTTTTTCATTTTACCATCCGTAGTTAGGCGCATCCGGTTACATCCGCCACAGAATGGCTCGCTCATTGTGCTGATAAAAGCAAAGGTTCCCTTATGATCCGGAACAAAATATTTTTTAGATGTATCGTGTTTCCCATCAGGCAATTTCAAAAAATCAAAACCTGATGAAATCAACTGAAGCATTTCATGATATGATAAAACTTTTTCTTCTGTCCATTGGTTCCCTGTAAATGGCATAAATTCAATAAACCGTACATGAAGTGGCCAATCCTTTGTCCATCTCACAAAATCAACTAATTCATGATCATTTATATTCCTCATAACCACCACATTAATCTTAACCTGGAAATTATGTTTCAATAAAAGTTGAATATTATCCATAATACGATTGAATCCATCCCTCTTCGTAATCGAAAAAAAAACTTCCCTATTCAGCGAATCCAGACTCACATTTACCGACTTAACGCCCGCCTGTTTAAACCGATCGAGATATTCATTAACAAGAAATCCATTCGTGCTGACAGCAAGTTCGACAGGATATACAGAGAGCCTTTCAATAATTTCTCCGGCATCTTTTCTCACCAGTGGTTCTCCACCGGTAAACCGGATCTTTTTTACCCCTTCGTTTACAAAAACAGAAACTATATGATCAATTTCTTCTGCTGTCATCCAAGGCATACCAGCAAAATAACCCTTAGGCATGTCTACCGGATTACAATAGCTGCAACGCAGATTACATTTATCTGTTAAGGATATTCTGAGATAATCATGTACACGGTTAAATTTATCTGTCAGCATAATCATTATTTTACAGTTGTACTGAAAAATATCTATTCATTTTATGTACCATCCCGGCAAAATCATCAGTACTGAGATATTTTTGAGCAAGTGGAAATACCACATTTTCTTCTCTGAAGATATGAAGGCGTAATAATTCAACGAGTGAATTGCCTTGTTCAACAGCCATATCTACAAGAACAGCACTTGAGACGGGATCAGTGAGACGGGATGATACTCCCATCATGTTAAAAATTAAGGTGACCAGCTGCATCATCTTTATATGATCATTTTCCAGCATATCCACCGCTGTTTCAGGAATTTCACCTGTACTGTGCTCTCCCTTTTCAAGGAGACAATCATGCAGAAGGGGAAACAATACCCTTTCTTCTTTCAGATTATGAAGCACAATCCTGTCATCCAGAAATTGAAAAAATTCACCGAGTTTCGTATTTCTTTCTTTATTAATTCCTTCACTTCGTATCTCCTGAAGCGTTTTTTCAAATACCTCAAGTTGCTCCATTGTACTTTTATGTTCATCTGTAAACAATCGCAATACAGGGTGTAATTCTTCATAGGGAACAGCATCAATAGCCGGAGGCCTGTAAGAATCAGGTGGATCCATTGGAGAATATACCGGATTTTCATCCTCGCCCTTCTCAACAAACCGTTTGACATAGTCAGCCTTATCAAATATGTTATTCATAAGCTTGAAGTTTTAATACTAGTATTGAGTGATTAATAGAATAATTATAGTTTAAATCCCATAAGCGCGATGTACATTTTCCTGCTTAATTCTGTTTTTCAGTTTGTGTAATTCGGATAGAAAAGAGCGCATCATTCCGATGAAAGCGCTAATCCAGGCAAACAGGGCGATATAAATAAACACATTGGATATCTTGTGAAGAAAAGGTATGTTTAATGCCTCTGCCATCCGAAAAGTACAAACAGTATACATTCCCTGAGGGAAGACTGCGCCCCAATACAGGGGATCATATTTCAGCGGATATTTTTTATAAACATGCCTCCAGAAGGCT